>JAHFJJ010000006.1 GCA_023245895.1 Candidatus Doudnabacteria bacterium | reverse complement strand
CGAAGTGGATTTGGAAAATTATGTTGTGGAAAATACGGGGGGCAAAAAAAATATTTTATCCCACGGGCTGGCTTATATAAAAACCGCCTTCGCCCTGGACAAGGCCGCCTCACGGGTTCCCAAAGTGGCCTTGCCCCAAGTGTCTTTGGGCGAAAAATTTTCCAGGCTTTCGGGCGGGGCGAAAAATTTAGCGGCACAGGGCAGGGGCTTTTGGCAAGTCATAAAAGTTTGGACAAAAAATTTCAGGGAAAAAGCCAACTTACAAAATTTTAAACAGTTGGCCCCGCAAAAAAAATTCTTTTTGGCTTCGCTCTTTGTTTTGTTAATAGCGGTAATTTTTAGCCTTGGTGTGGCAGTCCACCTAAGGAAAAACAAGCAGTCCACGGAGCAAATTACAAATAACCTCAAATCCGCCCAGGAGCTTTTATCCAACTCCCAAAGCGCGGCTTTGTATAAAAACAACCGTCAGGCAACCGAATACCTGGAACAAGCCAAAAATAAAATCCCGGCCGAAAGCTCGGTAGACGCGCCTAACAAAGAACTTTACAAAAAAGTTGTCGCCCAATTAAATCAAGCAACTGCCCAAATGGAGAAGGTTAGTTCTGCCGAAGTTACAAATTTGGGCAGTCTGGGTTCCGGTGAAAGTTTAATTAAACTGCCTGTTTACCTGGCAAACCAAAGCAACAAGGCAGTAGTAAGCTACAACAAACAAAACGGTAAAATTGAAGACAGCTCCTTAAAACTGCCGGTTGCCGCGCTTTCTACCGCCTACAAAAACGGCAGCACGGCCGCGGTTTATGACGGTACAAATTTATACATTTGGGATTTTGCTTCAGGCGCCCTGGGCCAGGGCTTTAACATATCCGTCCCGCAAAAAGAAAATTTTGGCGGTATGGCCGCGTATTCCGTGAATAACCATATTTACGTTGCGGATAAAAAAGCGGCTACTATAGTTAATTTTAGCGCTTCGGATAGCGCGGTTTCCAAACCTGTAACCGCCGTCTCTAATCCGCTTTTAAGCAACGCGGTGGATATAGCCATTGACAGCGCTATTTATGTACTGACAAACAGCGGCGTAAGCAAATTCCAAAGCGGCCAGCTAACCGACTTTGCCATTGCCAAACTGCCCACTCCCCTTTCCGGCGGCGGAAAAATTTATACCCAAAAAGATTTTGCCTGCCTTTATATTTTAGATGCCGGCAATAACCGGATTTTAATTTACGATAAAAAAGGCAACCTTGTCATGACCCTCAAATCCGACAAGTTCACCAAGCTCAAAGACTTCGCCGTGGATGAGAAAGGGAAATTGGTTTATGTGCTCAATGATGGGAGTTTGTTAAAAGTGACGCTGCCGTAAGCAATCTTGTCATAAGCAATTTTGCCTTCCTCTCTTGGCGACCCATTCGATTTCACTCAGGGTCGCCCTGAGCCTAGCCGAACGGGCGAGGAGAGGATACCCTCATCCTCAGGGTGTCATTCCGATCCCCGAGTGCATCCGAGGGGGAGGAATCCCTTAAACTAAGTGTATGCAAAACCGCCAATATTTTGTTTATATTATGTCTAGTGCGAGCGGTACACTATACACTGGGGTAACAAACGATTTATACAAAAGGGTTTGGCAGCATAAGAATGATATAATTGAGGGCTTTACTAAAAAATACCAGTGCCATAAACTAGTATGTTTTGAAGAAACCGGCGATATTGAGTCTGCTATTGCCAGAGAAAAACAGATTAAAGGCTGGAGCAGAAAGAAAAAAGAAGAGCTGATAAAATCCAAAAACCCTCACTGGAGAGATTTAAGCGATGATTGGAAATAATTAAGTTTAAGGGATCCCTCGGCTGCTACTGCCGGATGACACACTTATATAGACCTTAAATAATCTTTTACAATTACTTCTGTCTCTTCCAAATTTTTTGTCTCCATTAACTTTGCCCTTAGCTCGTGGGCGCCGTCAAAGCCGGAGGCGTAGGCTTTAAAATGCTTGCGCATAATGGCGAAAGATTTTATTCCGGCAAATTCTTTTTCAAATAATTGCGCATGTTCCAACATTACGGACAGGCGTTCTTTTATTGTGGGTTGATAGCCATCGTTGCGGAAAAACCATGGATTACCAAAAGCCCCTCTGCCAACCATAACGCCGTCGCAGTTGGTTTCGCTAATACGCGCCAGTCCTTCGTCACGCGACTTAACATCACCATTGCCGATGATAAGCGGCCTCGAGGCCCCCTCTCCCCCTGGGAGAGGGCCGGGATGAGGGTTACCGGGAAACATTTTATCTCTCAATTCCACCGCCTTCTTAATTTCTCCCCACTGCGCCGGCACTTTGCTTTTTTCCTGTTTAGTCCTGCCGTGGATGGCAATTGCCGCGGGCTCGCATTCCAAAAGCCGTTTTATCCAGCTTTCCATTTCATTGGCGCTGCTGTAGCCTAAACGAGTTTTAACAGATACAGGCAAATTACCCGCGCCTTTTTTGGTAAATTTAATAATCTCCATAGCCAATTCCGGTTCGCGTATTAAAGCGGCGCAAGTGCCCAGGCCAATTTCTTTGTCCTGGGGGCAGCCAAAATTAATATCTATTCCATCAAAACCTAAATTTACGATTATCCTCGCCGCCTCTTCAAACTTTAAAGGCGACCTGCCCCAAATTTGCGCCACCATTGGCCGCTGGATTTCTGTGTATTTTAAATCAAGCGATAGTCTTTTGTAGCCTTCCGGATGAGTCAGTCCGTCTACATTCACAAATTCCGTATACATAACGCCCGGTTTGCCATACTTAGCAAACATCTCCCTAAAAGCCACATCTGTAACATCTTCCATAGGCGCCAGGGCAAAAAACGGTTTATTTAATTTTTCCCAAAAACTAGGCATAGGCACATTATCTCATTACCCCAAAGTGTTGACAAGGCTCTTATGGCCTGATAGATTGAACCATACAATTTCTCTCGTTAATGAGAGGATCCAAAAAGAGGAAACCATGCAAGATTTTGAACTCAGGAATACTGTTGCTTTGGTCGCGCAAGTGCTGGAAAACCTCCAACGCCACAGGCCCAATAAACCAGGGACTTTATCGGAATGTCCTTTGGCAATTCAGTTGAAAGCAACCTTCGAAAACGATCGACTAACCTTTGAAGGCAGGTTCACCAATGAGTGGGTGGCCCACGAAATTCCGGCGGCATTTTCGGTTTTCGGGACCATGCCAAAGGGCGCTGTCGGCCACCACCATTTAGATTTTGTCGAACAGATACTCCGCTGTCATCTGCCTGGTCTTGGACTCAAACTAGATACTGACGAATTCAACCCCAACAACGGCCAGGTTTACTGGCTCAAAACGCCGCCTGCGCCCCGGCCAAGGTGGGTTGGCTAGCCCGACCAAGAGGCCTTTCTTCTCTCTGAAGACAGGCCTTTTAATTAAAATTTTACTAAAACCGCCCCGTGTAAACGGAGCGGTTTTTATTATATATTCAAAATTTTCCTATGACCCCCACAGGAACTCCGCGGAGGCCACTGCCAGAATCTATAAATACAAAGGCCCGGAAACGCGTAAACGCTCCCGGGCAGACTGCTGTACAGACTATGCCGATGCTTGGTTAGGCCAGATCACCCTGTAAGGAAAGACAAAATACTTCTCTCCTCCAACCCATTCCGAGTACCAGCATCCCCAATCAGAGGGTATTTTGTAGACGCTTGCCAAGTGGCAACCAATCTCAATAGCGACTAGTTCCGCAAGGTCCTTTGGGGAAACTCCCTCAACAGTTTTGACGTAGAAAAACTCAGTCGCGCCTTCGGTTACTAATGGACGAATCGAACTAGGACTCACTCGCGAGAAGTCGAATTGAAAAGCAATTCGCTTCTCTGAGTTCCATGTAGCTATCAGCCTTATCGGTATGTCGGCGTGGTCGAGCTTGCCGCTCTGCACCAAGACCGAAAGACCTTTGCATATTGCCCGGCTAACGGCAATTTGCTCCTGCACATCGACAAACACAATACTCAAGCGCATAGCGCCTCCTTGGATAGCTCCCCTTTTGGGGAGGAATGCTTTCGCTTTCACGAAAGGACAGCAAATTAGCTGTTACTAAAATTTAATGTTATTGCAAATTTTTGTCAACACAAAACCGCCCCGTGTAAACGGGGCGGTTTTTTGTAAATCTAAAATAAATCATTTCTGTCTAACCCGGCTTGTTTGAGTATAGCCAATAAAGTCCCTTTGGGTAAATCGTAGGTATGATAAGGAACCGTAACATGCCTGTCCCTTTCCGAATTATAAAAAATATAATGGCTGCCCGTTGCGTGGTCGAGAACAAAACCGTTATCCTTAAGTAGCCTGATTAATTTTTTGGCCGTAAGCGATGGCAATTTAGGCATAGGCAGCTTTTTTTGCTTTTGCTGTTCCCAGCGCCACCTCGGTAACCGTAATAAAACTATGGTCGTCGTTAGGAATAGGCTTGCCTCTTTTTTTCAGGCTCTTTAAATAACCAATAATAGCGTCTTCGGCCATTAATTTAGCTTGCTTTAAATTTTTGCCGTAGCTAACACACCCGGGTAAAGCCGGAACTATTACAGTAAAGCCGCCTTCGGGTTCAGCCTGAAAAACTAAATTGTAGCGGAAAGTTTTCATAAAGATATTATATATTAAAAACCGCCCCATGTAAACGGGGCGGTTTTATAATATCATTCATAGTTTTCCGATAATCCCAGTTAAGGGATCCCTCGGATGCACTCGGGATGACTTTAAAATAATTTAAATCTATAAAGAGAGATCCTTCACCCTCAGATGCATTCGGGTTCAGGATGACCCTCTATAAAAATAATTATTTGAGGGTCACTTTGCCGCCGGCGTCTTCAATCTTTTTCTTTAAAGCTTCGGCGTCGGCTTTGGCCACGTTTTCTTTAACGGCTTTGGGCGCGGCGTCTACAATGTCCTTGGCTTCTTTAAGTCCCAGGCCGGTAACTTCGCGCACTACTTTAATAACGTTAATTTTGTTCGGGCCGGCTTCTGTTAATTCAACAGTAAACTCGGTCTTCTCTTCCGCGGCGGCCGCGCCTGCTCCGGCGCCGCCCGCGGCCATCATCATAGGAGCGGCGGCAGAAACGCCAAACTTTTCTTCTAAAATTTTAACTAATTCAGACAACTCAATGGCTGTTAATTTTTCTACATGGTCCACGACAGTTTTAAACTTTGCCGGGACTTCTACTGTCTTTGCTTCATCGGACATAGGTGTTCCTTTATTTAAACATTAAGGCATGTAAGCATTTAAACAACGGGTGTTGTGCTTATATGTTTAGATGTTTATATGATTAAATGATAATTTTCTATGCGGCAACCGGAGCTGCTTCGACAGCAGGGACGGCTGCGGCCATTTTTTCTGCGCGGGCGTTAAGCACGCGGGCGAAAGCCGAAATGGGGCCGTTTAAGACAGACATAAACTGCGCGCGCAGCTGGTCTTTGCTTGGCAAATCCGCCAAAACCATAATTTCCTGCTTGTTCAGCATTTTTCCGCCTATAACAGCTTCCAAAATTACGAAGGTTTTAATGTCTTTGCTTAAGCCTTTAATTACTCTGGCCGCGACAGTTTCGTCATCTTCAGAAATGGACAGAATTACCGGCGTTTTGTAATCAACGGAAGCCGCGTTTATGCCGTTGGCTTCCAAAGCTTTTTTAATTAAAGGAATTTTGTAAACTTTGGAAAAAACTCGCTCTTTACGCAAAGTGGAGCGGAATTTGTCCATGTCCTTCACGGTAGTGCCGCGGTACTCGCTCAGCACAACCGCCTTAGCGGTTTTAAGTTTTTCCGTCAGCTCTTTTAAATCCTTCTCTTTTTGTGATTTTAATTTAGCCATAATCTTTTAAGATCCAAGAATCAAGAACACAAGAACCAAATTGCTGTATCCCTTTTGGATATTGGCATCTTGGATCTTGATTCTTACTAAAATCGACCTTTAATTTATCAAATATCTCAAATAAAAAACTCGGCTTTAACCGAGTGTGTCCTGTAGTTGCCTGATTTATCAGGCGAGAAGAGCCCAATAAATTGGGCAACTACATTTCCTCGGTGGGCCTAACCGTGACACCCGAATCGCTAAGCGATGAGTGGTTCACGGCATCAATTAAGATCTTTCGATCGCCAACTGTCTTTGGATATTCAACTTGTGGCATTATAATACCTTTTCAAAAAATAGTCAAGCGGCGCCGGTTTTTGACGCCGCTTGAACAGCGGCTTTAACCCTTACAAGGCTTCTACCAACTCAGCTGTTTTTTCAATTTTTCCTGTCCTCTCTCTGAGCACAACAGGCAGTTCTGTTCTTACCCGGCGGACAAAGCTTTCCGCAATATCCCGCGGTGTAACGTTGTGGATGGCATAGCGTATTGAAACGGACGTCCCGGGAAGTGGAATAACTTCGGTCTTGCCGTCCACCAGGAAACTTACAGACAACTCCAAGTAGTCCGGATGATGCTTCTCCGACCAGCCGATGCATCTGCCGATACGCGCCTTAAACACCTCAGCATAGCTGGCTAATTTTCCGAGCCGGCCCTTTACCTGCCGATAAACGCTGTAGGCGAACTCTTCCTGCCAGTCAGCAACAGTCTCAATTGCTGTAGAAAAATTGCCGCCGAACAGCACCTTGTCGTCCCAATTGTACTTCATGCTTCCTCCTATGGGCGTCTGCCCATTTTTTACCGAACCTCTGGCTCGGTAGGAAGAAGTATAAATAAAGCGAACCTTACTGTAAAGCCATTGTACGACGGGAGTCGTTGTACACAAAAATCAACCAAAAATAAATTTAGGTATATAAGCCACCATGGCCATAACTTCGCGCATGTAATAAAAAGCCAGTTCTGATTTTTTGTAATATGTAGACGTTGGCGAGCTCCAGTAGACCGGATAAAAGCCCTCTCGCCAGGCCATAATTACGCCGCGGGCCAGGTGGTACTCATCGCTGACAATGATGACGCTTTTGCCCTTGCCAATCTTAGCCTTGGTATTTTTTAAATTATCGTAAGTGGAATGGGACTCTTCTTCCAAAATTAAATTCAGCGGTTTGTCCGTATTTTTGCCTATGGACCTTTGCATATAGGTTGCTTCCGATATATCTTTATCAGATATTCTGCCGCCGCTTAAAACCAATAATGGGGCTTTGCCTGCTTCGTACAGTCTTAGGCCTTCCAAGCTTCTATTATAAAGCGCCGGCGTGTTTATAGCCGCGCCTAAAATAACAATAGCATCGGCCTTTTCTATTTTAGGCCGGTAAAAGCTAAAAGTCGCCACCACGGCCAAATCCACAAGCAAAACGCTTACCGCAATAACAGCAACATATTTGTAAATTTTCCATAATTTACGCATAAATTTATTATATCATCAAAATAAAAACCCTAATAAGGGTTGTTGGCTGCCCGGCTAGGATTCGAACCTAGGATGAGCGGTTCAGAGCCGCTTGCCTTACCGCTTGGCTACCGGGCAATATACTTGGGTTATTTTAACAATAATCTTCGGTTTTTTCAAGCTTTAATAAAATAAGGGCGGCAAATGGATATTACATAATTCCATTTGCCGCCCTTGTTGCCCGGCACGAAGCGCTAGGTTTTGGAGGTGGCTGCCGCCGCGGCGTCTGGGGGTGTCACCGTCGCAACCGGTGTGGGTGCGGGGAGGAGGGTTGCCCCTCTGAACCGCGGGTTGTTGGCGTTTGTCCGTCCGACGTTGACCTCATCGGTCGTCAGGACGCGTCCGGTAAAGACAGCCGCGGCGATCTCACTGATCAGGTTGTTGAAATTGGCGACACGGGCCGTTGATGATTCAAGCTTGTCTGCCGACGATTGGAGCTGGGCTTCGAGGTTCCTTTTGATCTCGCGAGCCTGTTGCTCCATGTTGTTATGGCATTCATCGTGAGCCTTCTCCAGCTCCGCCAGGACTTCCTTGCCCTTGCGAACCTCTGCGAGAAGTGCCGCGTTGGTCGCACGACCGAGAAAAAAGTTGTTGTAGAGGAGCTCCTTGGTCTGCGCCGTTGTGTGAGGACTGAGGTCCAAGCCGGCCAGAATATCGGCGTCAGAGACCTGTCCCTCTTTTTCTTCTCGGTCCGAAATTCGGTCGGCGTTGGCGCCCAACATGTCGAGCAAAAAACCCATATCGGGCAGCTGCTCCATCAATCCCAATCCTCTTCGTCGCGAACGATCACTCATAAACACCTCCGTTTGTCATTTCTTGTTGAAAAATCCCAACTACAGTTACCAAAACTCCTTAACAAGGCGGAGCTCATGTCCGCTATTATAGCAGTATCTTCCTAAAAAAGATGCTTGCAAAATATTAAGGCTGTAAAGATTTCTGTATGGCAAAAATTTCGACTTTTCAAAATTTTGGCTATAAAGAAAACACCAAAAAAAATAGCTTAATAATTAAGGAATTTGTAAAATTTTACTGGCCTATAATTATAGCAGTATCCTAACTTTTTGTCAAGTCCTCGGCTACGTGATATAATGTAAAAGTTATATGACCAAATTAATAGAGCAACAACCCAGCCTGCAGTTTGATAGCGAAGAAAGACCATCCGGCTCTTTTCCTTATGGAACCAAGCAACCGGATTTAAAATTTGAGGCGGGCGATGGCAATGAACCTAAACCAAAGCCCAAAAAAGAACCCAAGGAAGAAAGATGGGGCGCTGGCGGGTCTCCCCTCTAAAACTTTGAACCGATAGATTTAAAAATGCTCAAACACTTAAAAATCATCTTTTACCTGCTTATAGCCGCTTTAATAGTCTTTCTGTATTGGTTTTTGCCCAAATATTCCTTTGTCCACAAAAACCCCGGCTACTGCGTAAACTTAAGCTCTCACTTGTTCTATTGCGGCAACCAGGCGGGGTTGGATAAATTCTTTGGAAAGTAGTGCTCCCAAATACACAAATAGAAACAAATATACAAATCATGGATGACAAGTACCTTTACAGGGATTTGAGCCGTTTGATAGTTGGAGCAGCTTTTAAGGTTTATTATAACACAGGCTTTGGTATGCCTGAAAAGTACGTTCAAGCCGCTTACGCAGAAGAACTCAAGCTTTTAAACTTAAAATTTGAGCGGGAGTATCATTTAAAGCTAAAATACTACGACAAAGCAATAACTAAGCATTACGCAGATTTTCGGGTGGAAGATAAAATAATTGTTGAAATAAAAATCAGGCCATACCTTGGCTATGTACACATAAAACAGGTTCAAGCATACTTAATTGCCAGCGGGGACAACTTAGCTATAATCCTTTATTTTACTAAAGACGGGGTGAAATTTAGAAGAATCTTGAATCCTAATAATAAGCAATAAATTGGATTTGTATATTTGTGTTCATTTGTATATTTGAGATTACTACTTCCTGCGTTTGACAGCCTTTTTTAAAAATCGTATAATATAAATAGTTACTAAACCCGGAAGAAACAAAAAATGCCAAAAATTTCAAAGCAAACAAAAAGCTTTATTATCCTTTTTGCCATAGCCCTGTTTGGGGTAGGTTTTTCGATTTTTTTATCGTCGGATTTAAGTTACCTGCCCGCTAAATATAGCGAAGTCATCTACGACTACAAAAGGCCTGACTCTGTTAAGCAAATCCGCTACACCGACACTTCAAACTGGAAAACCTACACTAATCCGGAATTTAAGCTTAGTTTTAAATACAGGCCGGATTGGAAAATTTTATCTGCCGTAAAAAAAGAAAATTTTACAGTCCTGCAAATTGACCCGGGGAAAAAATACTATAACATTAAAATTTATATTAGCCCACAAGACTTTTACATAATGGGCGGCCTTCCAATTGAGGAAGAAAATATTTCCGGAGTAACAGCCTTTAATGTCCAAAATGCGCTGTATGGAATAAAAACCAATAAACTTTACTATACTTTCGATGTCGGGCTCTCCATGAGTCTTTTGCCAGATTTTAACACCCTGGTGCATTCAGTAAACTTCCAAAGCTAAAACTAAAAATCTCCGGCGATTATTGTCGGGGTTTTTTAGTTATGCTTTTACTTCTTGGCAGTGCCTAAAATTATGCCCCAAAAACCCAAAACCAAATTAAGCAAAAGGTAGCTGTCCGGCAAATTAAAATAATTCCTGAACGCGAAGCCCAAAAAACCTATAAGGAATAAAATTGCGCCTACAATTAAGGCATAGGATTTGGAGTTGTGGAGTTTGACCATAAATATTTCGAATCAACGAATTAGACGAATCTACGAAGGGCTACGAATATACGAATTCGTAAATTCGTTGTTATTCGTTGATTCATCCCATTCGCAGATTCGATATATTATTAGTATTGCTTAATTAATAAATTTGTCCTATAATTATAGCAGAAATTATTAACTTTTTCAATCATAGATGGAAAATACGTATTTGTGGTATGCCGTTTTTGCGGCAATTTTAGCTCTAATTTATGGAGCTGTTTTAATATATAAAATTTTAAAGTCCCCTGCCGGGTCGGGTAAGATGCTGGAAATCGCGGCCGCGATTCAGGACGGTGCCAAAGCGTATTTGTCGCGCCAGTATAAAACCGTTGGCTTAGTGGGTCTAATAGTTGTAGTGCTGATGAAACTGGTCGGCATGAGCGCCCACACTATTGAAGGCTTTATTTTAGGAGCTGTACTTTCCGCCCTTGCCGGGTTTATTGGTATGAATATTTCCGTCCGCGCTAATGTCCGCACCACAGAGGCTGCAAAAAAGGGTTTAGGCGCGGCATTGAAGCTGGCATTTGAAGGTGGAACTGTTACCGGCTTGTTCGTTGCCGGCTTAGGATTGCTTTCTGTTACCGGTTTTTATATGGCAACTAAAGATTTATCTGCCTTAGCCGGTTTAGCTTTTGGTTCCTCGCTGATTTCCGTTTTCGCCCGTTTAGGCGGCGGCATTTTTACCAAAGGGGCTGACGTAGGCACAGACATGGTAGGAAAAGTTGAAGCCGGAATCCCCGAAGACGACCCTCGCAACCCGGGGGTTATTGCCGACAACGTCGGCGACAATGTTGGCGACTGCGCGGGTATGGCCGCGGATTTATTTGAGACTTATGTGGTTTCCACAGTAGCGGTCATGCTTTTAGGATCTTTCGTTTTTAAACCCTCTAACGGCTTCTCAATTGATGGGAATTTTATGCGACAGATTCTGCAAATGAACGCGATAGTCTATCCGCTTTTGATTGGAGCAGTATCTATAATTACAACTATAATCGGCACCTGGTTTGTTCGCTTAGGTAAGTCCCAAAATATTATGGGTGCAATGTACAAAGGCTTTGCGGTAACAGGAATTCTATCGGCACTTGCCTTTTATCCTATAACAGTTTGGCTAATGACTGGTACTGGTGAAGCCATGAATCTTTTTTACTGCGCCCTAATTGGCTTAGTTGTTACCGGATTAATTACTATTATTACCGAATATTACACTTCCAAATCCTACTCCCCGGTTAAAGACATTGCCGCGGCTTCTACCACCGGACACGGTACAAATATTATTAAGGGTCTTGCGGTTGGTATGCAATCTACTGCGGCTCCGGTTATAGTTATAGTTCTGGCGATTCTATTAGCATTTCATCTCGCCGGCCTTTACGGAATTGCTTTAGCCGTTATGTCTATGTTATCGCTCACCGGAATTGTGGTAGCCATAGATGCTTTTGGCCCCATTACAGACAACGCCGGTGGGATTGCCGAAATGGCTGGGTTGGATAAGAGTGTGCGTGATGTTACAGATCCTTTGGATGCGGTTGGCAATACTACAAAAGCCGTTACCAAAGGTTACGCGATAGCGAGCGCGGGATTAGCCGCCATGGTTTTGTTCGCCGCTTACACTCAAGAGTTGAATGCCGCGGGCATTTCTTCGGTGTTTGATCTTTCTGACAGCAAAGTTTTAGTCGGTTTGTTAATTGGCGGCCTTCTCCCCTATTTGTTTGCTTCGATTGCAATGTCTGCTGTAGGCAACGCGGCCAAAGCAGTTGTGGAAGAAGTGCGCAGGCAGTTTAGGGAAATAAAAGGCATTATGGATGGTACAGGCAAACCGGATTATTCCGCGGCGGTTGATATAGTTACCAAGGCTGCGATTAAAGAAATGATTATTCCGGCTTTAATTCCGGTTGTTGTTCCCATCATCGTCGGACTGACACTAGGCGCGGCCGCATTAGGTGGATTATTGGTTGGTACTATTGTGACCGGAATCTTCGTCGGCATTTCCATGACCACCGGCGGCGCGGCCTGGGATAATGCCAAAAAATATATTGAAGAAGGCCAGTACGGCGGCAAAGGCGGAGAAGCCCACAAAGCGGCCGTTACCGGCGACACCGTCGGCGACCCTTACAAAGATACCGCGGGCCCTGCAATAAATCCGATGATAAAGATTATAAACATAGTTGCTTTACTACTGGTTAAGTTCCTCAAGCCCTAAACCCTACTTGCCCCGTACCGGAGTGCATCCGACTGATACCGGGGTGATTAAAATTATAAATATTGTAGCGTTGTTGTTGGTAAAATTCCTGAAGCCGTAGCGCAGACCCGTGGCCTGCCTGTAGCGTGCCGATTTATCGGCGATTCATTCATAACAATAGATAAAGGCGGATGTCCATAAGAACATCCGCCTCATTGTTTATCTGGCGCCTTAGGAAACTGCCGCGTCCAACTCCGCAACAGTCCGCCTCAAAAAGTCGGTCGGGTCGCTGTAGTCCTTCCCGTCCGCGATAACAAGGTTCGGCACCATGTGTTTGTTAACTTTGAGGTGCTCCAAGTCACGACCGAAAATTACAACCACAGCCGCAGGATGGGCTTCTTTGTACTTGCAAGCCGAGGGCAAGGCCATTTGCCAGACAAAAATCACGCAGTCAACCTCTCCCGAAAAATCCACTTCTTCCGCTGTCTCAAAAAGTCTTGCCACAATAACGCCCTGACCAAGCCCCTGCCTGAAAAGATACATAATCAGTTGGGCCAAGCCGGTCTCGTCGTACTCCGATACAACCGCGATCTTCTTCATGCCATCCTCCCATTCTCAAGAGCCGGCTCTTTTTCCACAAACTTTCCGTCTACTACAGAATAGTTCCTGGCTGTAAGATACAACAAGGCTTCTAGAGCCCGACGGTATCTAACTTTTTCCGGCTCGGGCAAGCCATAATCGGAAATGTGCCTCCCGTTGCTGAAACATAAGTCAATGCCGTCCCATCCAACCCCCCACTCCTTTAAAACCTTCAGAACTATTTCGTGGGCGCCATTGGGGCAATTCAGCGTGGTCAGCAAATCCGGAATGGCCCATTGCAAAATACATCTAACAAGGGATTCAAACAAACTATCGGGCACGGGCTTATTGCTGCTGAACCTGGACCATATTTTCTTGCAGCTTCCTTGCACAAACGGCTGCACGATTGCCGGGTGCGGCGGCCTTGATAAGTACTTGGCTTCAGCACATAAAAACTCAAAAGCAAATTGCAGGCTCTGGCTAAACTCAGCCGTATAGTCATGGCCTGCTACCTGCCTGAGCCAGTACTTCACCGTAAGGTCTCGTGCAGTATAGGCGAATGATTGGTTTTGGGATTTACCAGCATCTATGTAAAACTTTAGCCGGCCAGAGAGCACTTCGTCCGTGTTTATGCGGACAGGCGAAGCGCCCCAAAACTCGCGTTCGTGAAGTGTGGTTCCCAAATACAACAGTTGAGTGGCTTCTCCTTCTGACAACCTGGGGCGGGAAAATTCCTGCGTCCAGGCATCCCAGGTAAGGGGCTTTGCAAACAAACGGTCTGTGAATTGTGGCATACATCCTCCTCTAATGGCCGTCCTGTATTGGACGGCAATTTATACTAGCATAAAAAAACTCCCTCATACAAGGGAGTTGTTTAGTTCTTCTAATGCTTGACTTTTGCCCAGAAAATCTTTTATTTCTACAACCTTTTTCTTTTGTCTGGCAATTTCCGCGTACAAATTTTTTATCTGATTTTTTTCAGGTTCCGAAAAATCTTCTATGTCTTTATATTTTGCCGATATCGGATCATCAGCCGGCACAAACATTAGCTTGTCGTCTACCTCGCCCCTGTCCAGCATTTTAACAATACCAAAAGGTATACAGTCAACTACGTCCGACTGCTCCAACGGCTCCGTAGAAAAAACCAAAGCGTCCAGCGCGTCGCCATCGCCGCCAAGCGTGCCAATAACTTCCCCGTAATTAAACGGCCAAACTAAATTTTCGAACACAAAATCCAAAACCACTTTGCCGGTTTTGTGGTCAAGCTCATATTTGTTGTTGACTGTGCTCTGGGGAATTTCTATAAAAACTTTAAAAGTTTCCATATATCTATGAATTATACGCTCATCATTTTTGTGCGGCCGCACAAAAATGATGATTAGAAATATTTTTAAACAATAACCCCTCCGCCAATACATTCCTGGCCTTTATATAATACCAAACTTTGCCCGGAAGCCAGAGATTTTTGGGGTTTGTTGAATATCGCGCGGTAATGGTCTTTATTGATTTGGCTAATGGTGAGCGGAACCAGTTGGCCTTGGTGGCGGTAGCGGCCGAGTAACTGGATATTGGATATTGGATATTGGATATTTGGACTAATCCAATTCACCGAATGGATTTCCACTTCCTTAACTTCTAGACTTCTATCGTTTGGATTATTTGTTACATACAAAATATTCTTTTTCAAATCTTTTTTTACAACATAATACGGCCCGGTACCTCCGCCAACTTTAATCCCCTGCCTTTGGCCAATGGTGTAAGTATGTAGCCCTTGGTGTTGGCCTATAACAGTTCCTGTCATTGCGAGGAGTGCATCCGACGAAGCAATCTTTTCTTCTCGATGATTAGATTGCTTCGGCTGCACTCGCAATGACATGGACAAAACAATAGGCCCCGGCTTTGCCTTTAACTTCTGCTCCAAAAAATCCTTCAGCCTAATTCTGCCGACAAAACATAAGCCCATGCTTTCTTTTTTCTCGGAATTGGGCAAACCGATTTTTCTGGCAAGATTGCGGACGGCTGATTTTTTCATACCACCGATGGGAAAAATCAAGTGAGACAACTGTTCAGTCTTGATGTTGTAGATAAAGTAAGTTTGGTCTTTGAATTCGTCTGCGCTTCTTATTAGTGTAGCGTGCCCATTTATGGGCGTCCTGGATCGCCGATGAATCGGCACGCTACGGCCCACTCTCGCATAATGCCCCGTTGCCAAATAATCAAAACCATTTTTCATTGCCCAATCATAAAGCAGTTTAAATTTAATTTCCTTATTGCACATTACGTCCGGGTTGGGCGTGCGGCCGGCCGCGTATTCCTTAAAAAAGTAATCCAAAACTTTTTTGCCGTAGTGTTTTTCAAAGTCCAAAGTATGGAGCGGGATGCGCAAAAACGCGGCTACGCGCAGGGCGTCCTGGCGGTCAACAAGCCAGGGGCATTCACTGACTTTTAGCCCTGCCGTGGAAGACCAATTCTTCATAAACGCGGCCTCGACTTCATATCCCTTTTTAAGGAGTAAGTAAGCTGAAACAGCCGAGTCAATTCCACCGGACAGGGCGATTAGCACCTTTTTTCTCTCCCCTTTCTTTTTTTTCATCGACTTATTATACAATGGGCATCATTGCAAAGCAATGATGCCCATTGTATTTTGTATTTTTACCTGCTAATTGCCCTTGTTCTGACTATCTCCAAATTTATCCGGATATTTTACCAAAAGTTTTTTTAATAACATGATTATCTCATTATGCACCTTGCCGTTGCTGACCAGACAGCCTTTTATGCGGCCGTCGTAGCGCTGGCTTTTGCCGTAAACATCCGTGGCTTTGCCGCCCGCTTCCTCCACAATTACTTTAATAGCCGCCCCATCGTGCGCGTATGTCCAGGAGTACAGGGACGCGGCAATCTCCCCGCTGGCCACCAGCATGCCGCCATAAACAAAACTGCACAAAGAAAGCCCGAAAGTTTTGGGGTATTGTGCTTTAAATTCGCTTTTGGTAAATGTCCATTCCCAGTTCACCACGCCTTTTTCCATGCCCGCTTTGCTGACTCTTATCCGTTTTCCGTTTAAAAACGCGCCCTTGCCTTTTTGCGCGAAGTAAAGCCTGTCCATAAAGGGATCGTAAACCACGCCAAGCAGGGGCTGGCCATTTTTGACCAAGCCTAAAGAAAAAGTGCAAATTGGCATGCCGTGGGAAAAAGGAACGGTGCCGTCAACCGGGTCGCACACCCATAAATACTCCCTGCCTTCCACCCCATAGCTTTCTTCTTCGCCCAAAATCCCGTGGTTGGGAAAGTATTTTTTTACCTCGCGAATCACCATTTTATTTACGGCAATGTCGGTTTTAGTAATAGGGGTATTGTTGTCTTTCCATTCTTTTTTCATCCCATAGACAAAATTCTTCTTAATTTCCCTCCCCGCTTTTTTGGCCAGGCCAACTGCAAAATCTTTATAATCCATAGTTTGTCTATTTATTCAAAAATGCTTCAGCTTCTTTTTTTAGGCTGGCTATATCCTGGCCGGTCTTTAGCGGATGGCCGTTAAAGAAGATGGAAGGGGTGCCCTGCAGGTTTAACGCGTAAGCTTCGTCGCTGTTTTTTTGGATTGGTGACAAATATTTTTTGGAAGTTATATTACTTTTAAACTGGTCTGTATTGGAAGCCCCGACTTGCCGCGCGTACTCCGCGAAAACTTCCAACGGTTCGGCCAGGCCTTCCCAGTCCGCCTGCTTTTGGAACAAAAGTTCGCGCATTTCCCAATATTTGCCCTGCGCGCCCGCGGCTTCGGCCGCCAGCGCTGCCTCCACGGCGTTTTTGTGGATTTGGACTAAAGGAAAATAGCGGAAAACAAACACGGTGTCGGTAAACTGCGTAGCCACCTGCTTTAATACAGGCTCGTAAGCCGCGCAGGCCGGGCATTGCATATCGCCGAACTCTACAAAAACATTTTTGGCATTAACGTTGCCCGTAAAATGGTCGTTGTTTGAGTTAAACTCCAGAGGCGCGCTAATTGGCTGGGGTGATTTTGGCACGCTTAAGGCCGCGTTATACCCGCCGGAAGTAGTTGGCTGGGGTGAAATTTTAAATAAATAATAGCCGAAGCCCAAGGCGAGCAAAACTACTATAACTACTGTGATTACTTTTTTTGCGCCGGAGGTGGAACCATCTAACTGGGACATATTTTCGTTCATAAATAATTTTACTGCTAATTATTAAATGTGGATAAAGTGCTGGTTCCCAATATTATAGGCAATTGCCTTAGGATGGCCAAAACCCTGGCTTCATCCGCCAGCTTGGCCAGCGTTTTGGTTTCGGCAAAAGCGTTGTATAAATGGTCTTCTCCCAAAACTACCACCGCGAACTTTCCGCCATTCCGGTATTTTATTAAGGCGGCAAAATTATAGCTGGACTCGTCCAGGTAGCCGGTTTTCGCGCCCAAAAGCTGGATGTCAGAGTCGGCCAAAAGTTTGTTGGAATTTTTAATAGTTTGATTATACTTGGAATTGTTAGTTGAGCGCAATGCGTAGCTGGGCAGACCAGCTATTTTGCTTAAATATGGGCTGGCAAAAGCCGCGGCCACAATTTTTACGTAATCCTCGGCAGTCACAATATTGTTTGGGTCCAGACCGGTAGGTTCAACAAAATAACTATTTTTAGCCCCTAAACTCAAGGCCTTTTCGTTCATTTTGGCCGCGAATTCTGCGGCAGAAAATCCGGTACTACGGGCCAGCGCGCTAGCCGCGTTGTTGGCGGAAAGTATCAGGGCGGCGTGGAGCAAACCGTCCACACTAAATTTTACTCCTGCTTTGGATTTAATACACACTCCTCTCTGTAAACATAAGCCCGCCGCTTGGTCAGCGCTTGTCATGGCCACCGCCTTGGACATTTTTGGCTTGGCATCCAAAACAACCAAAACCGTAACCAGCTTGGTTAAAGATGCCGGTATCCTGGGCAAGGCGGGATTTTTGGAAATTACCACTTGCCCGCTTTCAATGTCCATTACCGCGTAAGCTGCCGCGCGTATGCCAACCATGTCCGCCAGCTCATTGCCGTTTTGGGGAAGGGTTAAGGCCATAGCCAAATTTGGGATGATGAGTGAAAGACTTACAAAAATTATAGTTAGGTGTTTTTTTAACATTTGATTTTAAGATCCAAGAATCAAGATTCAATATCCAAAAAAGAACCAAAAATTAAATATAAAAACTACTGGCTCTTATTTCCCCTATTTTATTCTTTTTATTTTTCCACTTGAATTCGTTACGTTTTGGTTCTTCTTTGGCTCTTGTGTTCTTGGTTTCTTGGTTCCTTTGGTATTTACTGCATCATACTCCCAAATTTCTTCTGCAGCATTTTTTTATGCTGTTTGAACAAGTCTTCCAGGGCCGCGCGGATGTGGCGGGCGACTTCGCTCTTGTCGCCCGCGACCTCCGCGCTGACTTCCACGCTTTTAACATTCTGGTTGCCGTCTATGGTAATTTGGATTTTGCTTCCGGAAGAATGTCCGGTTACGGTTTCCGTGGCCAGCAAGCCTTCCATGTGCTTGGCCTGCTTGCGCATTTCGTTTATGTCTTTAAGTTTGTCTATTATACCCATATGTAAAAAATATTAATTCTGAATATTAATTATAGCGTATATAAAATTTTGTGTCATTCCGAGCGAGTGCATCCGAGAGAGGAATCGCTTAAATATGATAATTATCCTAGGTAAGGGATCTCTCTGCTCGCCCTCAGATGCATTCGGGCTCGGTCGGGATGACATCAGGAGGCCTGCGCGCAAGCGTTATAATCCCTGACTTCAGCGTTATAAATATCTGTGGAGGCCTTTAGACTGTCTACTTTGTTATTGTAAATTTTTACCATAGCGTTATAATCCGCTACTTTTTGGTTGTAAGCGTTATTTTCCTCCTGGGTTTTAGGTTCAGAGGAATCCATTTCATTTTTTAAGGCAAGCAGTTTTGGCTCCAATTGCGCGATTTCTTCTTTAATGGAATTTATTAAAGCCTTTAAATTTTGGTCAACCACGGGACAGCTGTTTACGGGCCGGCCGAATTCCTGGACGGCCAGCCAGGTTTTTCTGCCCTCATAAGTCCCCTGCCCCACAGCCACTCCAATTTCCGTGTACTGCTTGTTTAAAATGTTGGCGCGGTGGCCCGGGCTGTTCATCCAGGCCTCAACTAAATCCGCGTCGCTTTCAAAATTTCCCAGCGCCAAATTTTCGCCTATGGATATATACTCATAACCGGCCGCCTTAGCCAAGTCCGAAGGCCCCCTGCCCTGCGGGCTTTCATGTTCAAAATATTGCTGTTTAAACATATCGTCCAGCTTAGCTTTGGCCGACTGGTTCAGTTTGGCATTTTCTTTAAGCGCCGGCAGACTGCTTACATTTTTGCGCTGTAAATTAGTCTGGCTAATAACTCCGCTTATGGTAAGCGCTCCGTTGGCGTTGTCGCCGCCCCTAAGCGGCGGCGGGGCGGAAACTTGCTTCTCTATATTCTGGACTTGCGAAGCAAGGCTACTGCTGGCCAAGTTGCTCAAAACTTCATTGGAAGATTGTTTTAAATACCTCTCAACCGGTCGGCCGTAAAGCAAAAACAAAACCGCGGCAATTACCAGGGCTATAATGCCGAATAGCTTTTTTCCGCCGCTGCCAGGCCCAGGGGGACGGGCATCGCTCGGGCCTGAACCAGAAGGAAGCTCTCCTCCAGTGGGTAAATTTACATCCATAGTAATTGTTTAAAAACCCAAAGCCGGCGAAATTGGCCGCAGGGCCTCAATAATAAAATTTATATGCTCGTCTTCCGAAATGCCAAGCTCGGCAACGCCCAGGGCAATATCTTCCCTGCTGACTTTGGCCGCGAAGCTTTTGTCTTTTAATTTCTTTTTTACCGATTTTACTTCCAGGCCCTGCAATTTGTCCGGCCTCATGTAAGCGCAGGCCACCACAAAACCGCAAAGCTCGTCGCAGGCAAACAGGCACTTGGCCATTTGCGAAGTCCGGGGCACGCCGCTGTAAAGGGCATGGCCTAAAATGGCCTGGATAATTTCATCCGGATAATTTAATGACTGCAAATGCCTGACTCCTTCAAATGGGTGTCCGGTTTTTGCCTCCGCGTTAGGCTCCGGATATTTTTCATAGTCAAAATCGTGCAACAGTCCCGCAATGCCCCACATTTCCTCATCTCCCCCGTACTTTTTGGCGTAAGCCCGCATGGCCGCTTCCACGCACAGCATATGCCTGCGAAGACTTTCCGATTTTACCCATTCGCGCAAAAGCGCGTAGGCTTGTTCCCTGTTAATTTCCATAAAATTTATAAATCTTTTACAATATTTTTTAGGCTCTCTTCAGCAACTATATTGAACAATTCATCTTTGGAAACCCAGGCCGGTTCCTCAATAACTTCGGCTTTAGATGGATTTTTTGCCGTATTGATTCCCCCTCCCTGCATCTTACATAAAAAGGTTACGCAAACAACCTGGTCTCCGTCATTCTTCCTAAAAAACCACCAGACCCCTAACAACCTTATAATGCCTATTTCTAAACCAACCTCTTCCCTGACTTCACGCTTAAGAGTTTCTTCCGGCGACTCGCCGAAAGCTATTTTACCGCCTGGTAAATCATAAACAAACCCATTTCCGATTTTTTGCTTAACTACTAAATATTTCCCCTGATTTTCAATAATGGCTTTAGCAGCTACAAAAATCTGGGGCATAAATTTATTTTACCTGCGCAATAATCTCATTTTTATCAAGCGTATGCTCAGTACTATTCTTTAAGCTTTTCACTTTATACTTTCCGGTTTTTACTTCTTCTTCTCCTACCACAAGCACATAAGGGATATTTTCCTTGTCAGCCGTTTTTACCTGGGCCGAAACTTTCCTGTCAGTTAAGTCCACAGCCACATTTAATCCCTGGCTGCGTAAATCGGATGCCAACTGATTAGCATCCTCTAGATGGTTATTCAGGTGGCAAATATATAACCCCACCGGCGGATAGTATTCCGGCAAAAGATTGTAAGTTTCCAAAAAATCGCGGATAGTTACGTCGCCCATTGCCCAACCTGTGCCTGTAATTTTTTCCACTCCAAAAATCCCGACTAAATCGTCATACCTGCCGCCGCCAAACAAGGAACGGTTATTTTTTGGATTTAAATCGTAAACTTCAAAGACCATGCCTGTATAGTAGTCAAAACCCCTCACAACTGCGGGGTCATAAAGAGCGTTTTTTATTCCCATTGCTTTTAATTTTTCCATAATCAGCTTTAACTCCTGCCCTCCGGCGCTATTAAGGATGCTTGGGTCTAAACTACCAACATCTTTCACTCTCAGGACTTTTAAAAACATTTCGGACTTCTCGGCCAAAATTTCCTGCATTGCTTTACTAAAAGGCACGGCTTCCATTTTGTGCATTTTGTCCACAAGCTTAGAAGCTTTGTGCGACTGCTCCTCGGTCAAAGACAAATGCTCGGCTAATATGTAGTTCATAAGCCGGCGGTTATTTACGCGAATTTCAAAATGCTCGTCTTTCGCGCCAAAAGCCTTCATGATATCGTAAGCTGTGGAAATTACTTCCGCGTCGGCCTCAACACCCTCAACCCCGAACATGTCTACATTCAATTGCCAGTGTTCCCGTAAACGGCCTCTCTGCGGGCGTTCGTAGCGGAAAAGATTTGGGATGGAATACCAGCGTAGCGGGAAATTCAGGTGCCTGCGCTTTTGGGCAACCATCCTGGCAACCGTTGGCGTCATTTCCGGGCGGATGGTTACTTCACGCCCGCCCCGGTCGGTAAAAGTGTAGGTTTGTTCCTTAACAATTTCGTCACCCGACTTGGCGCGATAAAGTTCCGACTCTTCAAGAATTGAAGCGCCATATTCCAAATAGCCGTATTTCTCAACGACTTTTTTCCACACGCTAAAAATATAGTTTTGGATAAACTGGTCGCGCGGATAAAAATCCCGCGTGCCTTTGTAGGGTTCCAAAGAAAGTTTAGATTTTGATGTCATAATGTGTCTGTCATTGCGATCCGCCTGAGGCGGACGAATGCATCTGAGGGATGACGTGGCAATCCCTTAACTCTGATAATATAGATTGCTTCGGATGCACTCGCCATTACACAAAAAATAAGGCTCTAGTACCTTTAATTATATCTAAAATAGGCTAATTTTACAAATTGACTTTTGTAATAAAACCAACAATAATAGCTTGTTGGCTGGCTTGGCGTTTGGCCATTTCAGTATCTAACTATAGCCGTTCATAGCGGCTGAATAACCCAAAAACACTAGGAGGACGCTGTGGAAAGCAGCACGATAAATCCTTACGAACGTTTCTTTAAACTCTCATACTCAATACTGGCTATTGGGATGAGAGGAATTGGCGCCGTAGACTGGATAAACGCCGGCCTACAAAACATGGTTGATGCCTCACAAAAAACCAACTTTTCAGATTTCGCCATGGCAACCAAAAGATGGGAGCAGTGGTTTCCGGGAAGGGAGGCAATGATTATGAATCTCGTTGGCAGATTTTATGCCCCCAACCTCTCGTTCAAACTTCGCCCCCCGAAAAAAGACTTGTACGCAAGCTTGTTAGGAAAAGCGCCCTGGGGCAGGCGTATTAGCAAAGTTGAGATTGTTGCATCGCCGGACGAGGTAGGGTGGGAGAAAGGCTGGTTTAGCGTAGCCCACGACCTCCATCACTACCGCAAGCTAGACGACAGCCGAACTGACAAAAGTGAAGTTGAGCTTATGCAGAAAGTCGCGACGCTTATCCAGACAGAGTTCGCGGCCAGGCTCAACCCCGTATTGGAACGCGACCTGCCAAACTACGCCAACAGGAACGAGTTATTTACCATTTTGGCAGAAGCCGTGTTTTGCGAAGTCAGGGAATTCGGCAGCGGCTACGGGCCTTCGTTTGGAAAACTCTTCCGGGTTTGGAACAAAGGCAACATGCCAATTGCGACTAATGGCGGAGGCCATGTCGCCGTGCTCTGCGCCCGCTAAGGACGCACAATAAAAAACCGGCAGTCGTGAAAACGGCTGTCGGCATTTTATTTAAATAATAAAAAAATCGCGCAAGTCCCGGTTCTCAAGTCAGGACTTGCGCGTAGCTTAAGACGAGACTTAAGAGGTATATATCAACGCTTTCCACAGCGCTGTTTAGGAGCCCCCCTTTGGCTTTTCCGTATTGCAATTATAGCTTAAGGCGGGAATTAATTCAAGCCCTGGGGTTAGAGCTCTCATTCTTCTGGCCCCCTTCTCCGGTCGTCGTAGTCGACCGTACGCCCGGGGACAGCCTCTCCCGGACAGTCATTTCTGCTGGCACGGTTATAAAACCATCATCTTAAAATTATTATTAATAATAACAGGCCTAAGGCCTAAAATTTCTTCTTTCCAGGCAAGGTCAGGAATAGGCTTTAGAAGGAATATTTTCTTATTTAAATAAAACGCGACGCCCATTTCCATTAAAGTATTAGGGCCAATATAGCCGACAATGCCGTTTTTGTCGTAGTTAGCCACAAGAATGGCCTCTGCCCACTGGACTTTGTCAAAATGGTCGCGGATCCTTTGGCTATGGTTATTCAAAAAACTCGCGTCTTCAAAAGGCTGGGATTTTTTATATTTATAATAGTCTACCGTATCCCATTTTTTACCCTCGCCATCCACAAAGCTTACCGGCGGCATTTCTGCCTCGTGGCCCAGGCTTTCCAGCTGTTTTTTTAGGGCTTCCATTTCTAAAATAAAAGCCGTACTGCCGCATATGGTTATTTTCATAAATAAACTATTTCTTTTCTTTCTTCATTTTAACCAATGTTTCTTGCTTTATCAAATCCCTGAAAATTTTAAGCGCCGGGTCATGCTGGGTATGTTTTAAGCCGTAAACCAGATTTAAATCGCGCTCAACCTTGAGCCAGGTTTTTATATTGGCTTCATTGTGCTGGATAATTGCTTCTGTTTTGTCCAACGCCCGGACAAATTTAGATTCTTCGGTTAACCAGGCCTCGTGTTCTTCCCAAAGGCTATTTATTTCCAGGCTTTGTTTTTTGGGCAAACTTTTTAAAATTTTAGCCAAACCTTTTTTTTCAATTTTATACTTGTTTTTCAGCGGGCCTTTCCAGGCAAAGTGGTCGCCCGCGTACGCCTCGGCCAGGTCATGCACCAAAGCCATTTTTAAAACCTTTTCCAAATTAACCTTTTTCCGCAACTAAGGCGCCAAAAGCACGGCCATCAACGCCAGCCGCCATGTATGTTCGGCTACGCTTTCACGCCGGCCATTGGAAAGCCAGCTGTGGCGCATAAGCATTTTAAGCCTTTCTGCCTGGTGTAAAAAATTTAAAATCTTTTTTAAGTCTTTTTGCGGATTTTTTGATTTCATAAAATTAATAAAGTTCCGGGTTTTCTACATGCACTAAAGCCATCATTACGGCCCACTTGTTGTACTCCGTCCTGTTAAGCCTGCCTTTGCTTAAAAAATGGATTGCGCCGTGAGCTGCTCCGATTTTTTCATGCTCGGTCAGACCCGCGGCCTTAAAAGCCTGGCTGCCGTCCAAACCTTTATTCACAATCCCATCGGCAACGGCTTTTGGCCATTCAAAGGCCGGCGAAAGGCCTAAATGATAATTTTTCCCGTCATAAATAGCGCAGGCCGCTATTTCCATGTAGCCGGTTTTGGTTTTTGGAATCTCTATAAGCCCACTCTCTATGCCAAAACTCAAATCGCAATTTCCAAATGCCTGCTTAGCCCTGTCCATTGCCCCGTCTATAATTTCCTCAAAACCTTTTGGATGCCCAAAAGTTTCCACATTTACATCCACCCCAACCACTTCCGCGTTTTGAAATAAATCCCTGTCTTTTAACGCCTCAACAACTGCGTTAATTTTTGTATCGTTTTTAGAGCCTACATTTATTTTCATAAAAAACTTCGTTCACCTATTCGGTAATATTTTTAGTCACTTCAAACCATAATTCTTTTTTGCCCGCTGCGTTAGTTACAACTTTTTTAGAAATAGCTCTAATACTATCATTTGCCATAGGAAGCCCTCCAATTAGACAGGCAATAAGGATAGAGAAGTTTAAAACTTCTGCTAAAGGCTGCGCAAAGTACTTTCCGATAAAAAAGACAGCTAATATTAAACAAAGTATCATAAAAAAATTCCGTACGGGGAGAACTTCGTAAACAACGTAATTACCTTCTAACCTCCTACTGGCATAAGACAAAAACCCAAAATATTTTATTGATACATTAATAATTTTGGGAACAATGCCCCCTTGTTCCCCTCCATTAATATGCGCATCAAACTTTAAACCTGCAAAGACACCAATAATCCCAAAAACTAAAACCATAAGAACCCGATAAAAAGGAGGGATTGAAAGTTGTTGATTGTTGATAATGACTTGCAAAATTGGAGTTGCTATTAAAACAGCAACTGCCATACCGCATAAAAACCCAAATACACCATAGGGAGCTTTTTGTCTCATACGATTTTTTTACTACTTTTATTGATGGCTTTTTTAAGTTTTCTAAATCTCTCTTGAATGCCCTCAATTATATCTAAGTCAAAATTCTCTCCTTCAATAACAAGAAGCTCCAACTCATCCATTGCTGAATGCAAAGCTTTCAGTACTTTTGATTGTTTTTTCATAATATTATATTTTTATAATTTTCTATGGAGCGGGATACGGGAATCGGACCCGTGTCTAAACCTTGGGAAGGTCTCATACTACCATTGTACTAATCCCGCATTGATTTTATGATAACCAGAAATGTAAGACGGAGGACCTTCCAAGCTATTCTTTAGTGGAGTCTTTATTTAAACCAAATTCTTCCGGGGAAGCAACTCTTACTCTAGTAGGCGCCGTATTGCCCTTGCAATATAACTTCAAATAAACCCTGCCCTCAACTGCCTCGACTTTTACATCTTCTATCTCAAGTTCAGGATAATTTTCGCGGGCTATTTTAACCCCCAAATCCTTGGCTGTTTTTTCATCCTTATTTTTTAAAGCCATAGAAAGCTCACTCACTTCAAGCGAGTCGGAAACATGCATGTACTTAGCATCGTCCGGCGGAGGCGGAGGAGCCTGTCTCTCTTTCTTAAAGTTGACACCTGATTCCATTATCATTTTGTAAAATGAGTCGATTAGTAATATAATAGCATAGAATTAATCTTTTATCATGAGCTTATTAACTGTCGGTTCCGTAGCTTTCGATTCCATTAAAACCCCTTTTGGCAAAATAAACAAAACCCTGGGCGGTAGCGCCAGTTATTTTAGTTTGGCCGCGAGTTATTTTACCAAACCCGCTATGGTAGCTGTTGTGGGTGATGACTTTTCAAAAACTGATGAAAAAATATTCGCTAATCGCAAAATAAACACCAACGGCCTGCAAAAAGCCAAAGGCAAAACTTTTGCCTGGGGCGGGGAATATAGTTTTGATTTAAATTCCAGAAAAACTTTATTTACCCATTTGAATGTCTTTCAAAACTTCCGGCCGCGGTTATCATCGGAACATCAAAAGTCAAAATACCTTTTCCTGGGCAACATCCACCCAACTCTTCAATTGGATGTTTTACGCCAAGCCAAAGGGGCAAAATTCGTGGGGCTGGACACCATGAACTATTGGATAGAAAACGCGCCCAAGCAATTGGCAAAAGTTTTAAAGCTGGTAAATATTTTAATAATAAACGACTCCGAAGCGCGGGAACTGGCTAAAGAGCATAACTTGATGAAGGCGGCAAAAAAAATCTTTGCCGCCATGAACCCTCACCCCGACCCTCTCCCAGAGGGAGAGGGGGTGAAAACCTTAGTTATAAAACGCGGCGAATATGGTTTGCTGATGCTATCCCCTGCTTCAGAGCGTAGCGTGCCCATTTATGGGCGACCTAAGGACGCCGATAAATCGGCACGCTACAAATACGCCTTGCGAACATTCCACCTCCCCGGCTACCCCCTGGAAGACGTGCTTGACCCCACCGGCGCCGGCGACAGCTTTGCAGGCGGGTTCTTTGGCTACTTGGCAAAGACCAATGATGCATCGTGGGCTAATTTAAAAAAAGCCTGCGTTGCCGGGTCAGCAATGGCTTCCTTTTGCGTAGAAAAACTTGGGGTAGCAAAACTTTTAAATTTAAAAGCCGCCCACATAAACCAAAGGCTGAAAGAATTCAAAAAGCTTACACATTTTTAAGACACGTCTTAAATATTAAACTCCCATACACTAGAGCATGGGGGGTTGAAATTGCTTAATAAAATTAATGGCGCGCCGACAAACGTTGCCGGCGCGCCGAAAGCTAAGATTGACTGCCTGTTTCTCGAATCCGGAAAAGAGCCTCCCTCAAATACAACAAGAGCACATCCCTCTCCTCCCCGGACATTCGACCGGCCTCGACTTCCAGTTCATCTATGGTGCTACGCCAATTATAGAGGGGCTGCTGGAGGACAAATTGGGCATTAACAGCCTCCCAAGTTATGCCGTTTACATTTAAAACCGTAGCCCATTCCCCTTCTTGTTTAAGCATGGCCAACAGAAGGTGCCCAGTAACAATATGCCTGTGCCCTAATCTTTCGGATTCTCTCTGCGCATCGGCCAGGACTTGCTTAGCCTGATTGTTAAGCGGCAAGTCTGTGGAGGTGGAAATCTTCTCCAAATTAGGCAAAAGGTCAAACATTTGTTTCTTAACGGTGCCCGCCGCATCATCATTTCCGCCGGCCATAGCGGTAAACAAAGCCCTGTCTTCACGCGTCAAACCAATAAGCAAATGCTGCGGACCTATTTTATCCGCTCCGAGTTGCCCAGCTTCATACCGGGCAAAAAAAATGACTCTTCTGACCCTTTCCGAGCATCTTTCAAACATGTAGCCTCCTTTTATAACTAATCCACAGTATATGCCAAAAATCCCATTAAAATCAAGATTTGACAACCTAAAATAACCTGCTAGAATGATTGTGTAAAACTAAATATAAGATTAAAAAAAACACCCTATTTTGCTCCCACAGGAGCGTTCCGTCTCAAAAGGTGTTTTTTGCGTTTTAATTACTTAATTAATCTCTACTAAATACTAAAATTTACGAAAAGTACTAAATCTGATATTTGCGGTTTCGTATTTTAGTTTAAGTTTCGTATTTAGTAGAAGCCTAGGGAGAAATCAATGAGCAATGGCAAAATAATGGCCGAATACATTTGGCTGGACGGACGCAAGCCGACCGCCAAGTTGAGGTCCAAGACCAAAGTTATAAACGGGCCGGTAAGGAAGCTGGACGACATCCCCATGTGGGGCTTTGACGGCTCATCCACCGAGCAGGCAACAGGACATTTTAGCGACTGCATGCTTAAGCCCGTCTACTATGTACAGGACCCGATTAATAAGGGAGATAATATTTTAGTAATGTGCGAGGTGCTAAACGCTGACGGCACGCCGCACGTTACCAATAACCGCCACATTTTGGCGGCCGTGGCTGAAAAGTATCAAGACCAAGAGCCCTGGTTCGGCATTGAGCAGGAATACACCCTTTATGATAAAAATAAGCCTCTGGGCTGGCCGGACAACGGTTATCCCCGCCCCCAGGGGCCTTACTACTGCGGAGTGGGCTTTGGCGAAGTTTTTGGCAGGCCTTTAGTGGAAGCCCATCTTAAAGCCTGTCTGGATGCAGGCCTGGCCATTTCCGGCACCAACGCCGAAGTTATGTTAGGCCAATGGGAATTCCAGGTCGGCACCGCGGGGCCTTTGGAAGTTTCCGACCAGCTGTGGATTGCGCGCTGGCTTCTGTTAAGATTAGGCGAGGACTACGGCGCTTATCCTAAATTTGACCCCAAGCCCATGAAAGGCGACTGGAACGGCGCGGGCGGCCACACAAACTTCTCTACCAGGCCAATGCGGGAAACCGGCGGCATTGAAGTTATTAAACAGACTTGTGAAAAGCTTGGCCAATTCAGGAACCAGCACATGCGCGTTTACGGCGCGGGTAATGACGAGCGCTTGTGGGGCGGCCACGAGACCATGAGTTATAAAGATTTCAAATACGGAATCTCCGACCGTGGGGCTTCTATCCGCATCCCCATGGACACTGCCAACAAAGGCCGAGGCTATTTGGAAGATAGGCGCCCGGCCGCCAATTTGGATCCTTATCAAATTTGCACTGCTTTGATAGAGACTACCTGCGGGGAAGGATTTAACCCGGACAACTACGGCTGGGGAAACTTTGACCCGAGCAAATAAACTCAAATGTGTCATTCCGAGGGAGGAGTGCATCCGACGACCGAGGAATCCCTTATATTATGATATTACCGTGGGTTAAGGGATCCCTCCGCTCACACTTGTTGATGGCTTAGAGTTCGGTCGGGATGACACAAAAAAAACCGCTCCTTGCGAAAGGGGCGGTTTTTAATTGCTGATAATAAAAGAACAGCCGCGGTTTCCAAATTTGGAAACCGCGGCTGTTGTGTATTGCGGTTAACCGCCAAAAGTCGAGGGAATGAACCCGGGCAAATTCATCCATTCCTTCTGGGCCACGACCACCTGGGGCAGGGCCGTCAGCACGACCACCTTAAGCAAGGGGTTCTTCCGCGCCTGTTCATAACCCTCCGGCAGTTTCTGGTAGGTGACGAAGACCAAAACATCGCCCTCGCCAAGTTTTTCGACATCGTATTCTTTGGCAACGGCAACTTCAACAGGCTCCCTACCAGTCAAAGCGCCCAATTCCCGCGATATCTGTTCACAGATGGTTTCGCAGTAGTAGCCAAAGCTTTGGCCGCCTTCCAAGTCGGCATCCACAATTATTATTTTCCTCATTTAAGCCTCCAATGCTGAAACAATAACAAAACCCAGAGCAAATATCAATAGTAAAAGCCTTCCCAAAACGAAGGCTTTTTAACTACTTAAATTTATTTGTCGGCGAACTTTCCCCGGTAAGGCGTCGGTTTCCTTTCGCCGTAGTCATTGCCGTACCTTTCTATGTCATCTTCATCGTAATGGCCGGTTTGGACTTCCGCCAATATTAAATCCCTGCCGCCGGTGTTTATGGCTCGGTGTTTGTCGCCGATTCTAATGTCCACAAACTCCCCTGTCTTTATGGGAATCTCTTTGTCGTTTAAAACAATGGTGCCGGAGCCCTGCACAGCCACCCAGTGCTCGTTGCGTTTTTTGTGGGATTGGTAAGAAAGTTTTTCTCCGGGCTTAATGCGCAAAATTTTAACGCAGGAATCTTCAAAACCCGGCTCTTCCACTTTAAACTCGCTTAAAATTTCGTAGCTCCCCCAGGGGCGGTTTTCTATGTAATGGTTATTTTCCATAATGATGTTATTATAGCAAAACTACTTTTCCCTGTCATTGTGAGTCCGCCTGAGGCGGACGACGAAGCAATCTATTCTGCCGATAAAAAGATTGCTTCGGATGCACTCGCAATGACAGACTAAATAAAATAAAACCATCCGCCTAAGGAGGATGGTTTTATATTTAAATTTATTGCAGAGTTATATATTGCCCAAACACCCACCCTGCCCTGCCGTCAGTCAAAGTTATTTTATACCAGCCGGATTTGGCTTCACTATAAGCATAAACTTCTCCCGGGTAAACCTTGCTAATGACTTTATTGTTCAAGGAAGGGCCGGACCTAAAATTCAGCCAGCCGGTGGGCGTGGAATTGATTTTAAGCTTTTTTATCGGAACCGAAGGCGGTATTGCTGTCGGAGGTGTGGAAGTAGCTATTACAGGAGTTGTGGTTGGGGTTGAACTTGCCGTATAGGGCTGGAGAATATCCACAGGAGGATTAACCGAGTCTGTATTTGCAGGGGGTGTATTATTTTTGCTCTGCCCCTGGGGCTGATTCTCAGCTTTGCTTGGGTTCCAATTGTATATTTCATACCCGCCGAATAACAGAGCCAATAAGGCAATTATTATAAGCGCGATTTTTTTTCCGTTTCCGGGCTTTTGCCCGACCCTGTCCACCACCGAAGCAGGCATTAGCTTGGGTTGGGGCTTTTTAACCTCTTCGTCCATTTCCTCAATTAACTTATTTTCCTGTTCTGTAAGCTTGGGTTTTGCCACCATTATTACATCGCTGGTGCTTTTGGGCGAGTTAATGCCTTCCAAAACCGGCTTGGCTTTGGGCAAAGCCGCTTTAGCTTTGGCAACTTTTTGCTTTAATTTCTCCGCCGCTTCCGCGGGCATTTCAGCATTCGCTTCCACCAGAGGAGCGGCAGTTTTCTTTTTTGCCGGGGCCTTGGGCGGAGCCACGGGTTGGACTTCCTTTAAGAGTTCGCCGGAATTTAAATTATATTCGTTTTCCGCCCTGCTTTCTTCGTCGTTTGTGTTTGTATCGTTATCCATAGTTGGATGGTTAAATAACCATAAATTTATTTTACCACTTTTTTGGCAAACATACCAGTATTTTTGAATAACAAACTTACTAAAAACTTATTTAAGCTGCTTAACGATATTCGGGCCGCTGTTCCACTTCGGTTAAAAGCTGGTCAAAGTCCCTATAAGCGCGCCTGAGATAATCGTGCAAGCCCCGAAAATTCTCCCGCGCGTCAGCTTCGTTATCAACCCGGTCCGCCCTGTAATACGCAATCACTTCGCTATCTAACATCCGTTCAATTTCACGGACCCGCTCAATTACCCTACTTTGGAAGGCTTGCGCCTCTGCCAAATTAAAGTCTGCCATATAATTTAATTAATGGTTAATATTATTTAAATATTCTTTAAATCTTGGGAATTTTTCCCCCAATATACTCAAATCAGAGGTCCTGTTTGCTTCCTCTAAAAAACCTACCACTTCCGGTTCGCCTAAAGATTTTTGAGCAAATTCTATAATTAGGTTTTTATTTTGCGATTCTATTTGTTTTTTATTCTTGTCCGACAAACGGCTAATAAATTTACCTGCCAAAGGGAAGCTTTCGGAAGCGCCTTCAAGGTAGGAAATTAAATCATCTAAACTTTGACTTTTTGTTAGCCCGAATTGAAAAGTCAATACAAAGCTTTCAGCCTCGTCTTTAGTTAAATTTCCAAATCTCAAATTATCAGCGAGCCAGAAGCAAAACTCCTTAGCAATGTCTTCTTGGTTAAATGTAGAATTCGTTTCCGCCATAATGTTATTTAAACTCTGTTAGGGCTTTAAAAGGCTGTTCATCACTCAAAACAAACCCGTGTTTCTCCAAAGCTGATTGCAAATTTTCATTATTTACTTCTTGAGGAGTTTGGTCTTCCGGCCCCATAAAATAAAGATTGCCTTTTTCAGCTTGCAAAAAACGCCGACGACCTGATAGGTCATCTAAAAAAGCAACTTCTTTGAGCAAAGAGTTTTGAGATAAAACTTCCGGGGTTTCTTTAAAATCTATATTTTCTTTCATTGTTCTATTATGTTAATTTTGTTTAACCATTTTTCAAAATCGGGAACCCGCTGTTTGATAAGCTGTTGAAATTTTTCTATATGCCTTGCGGGTATATTAATTTTTTCAATGTCATCTAAAATTAAATTTGGCATTTGAGTTTCTATGTATGTAAAAGGGTGGGGATTGATATTATAGTATTCCTTTGTAATTTTTTGTTCAATGTTATAAATGGCTTTGGCAATATGTCCATGTTCCATTTGTAACTGGCGGGTGACGACATTCTGAAAACCCACATCCAAATTAGCGCTTTTGCGCTGTCCTGTCGGGGAATCGTTTGAAGTGTAAGAATCACCTTCAGTTATACTGAATTTGTCTTTAGGCTTTACTTCTACAAAAATATCACCATAAGCTGGAGCACCGCCAGCTTTTCCTTCAGGGCCTTTTGAATCGACATAGGTTCCGTAAACTATTGGCTGATCTTCCGGCAATTCCATCTCTTTTTCAAGCCTATTACGCGTTTTAAAATAATCCTCGCTGAAATGCCTGCCCTGTTGTTGGGCCAACTTTTTAAGTTCCTCCGAACTCAACTGTCTGGAAGTTTTTAATTCACCTTGTTCTAAAGCTTTAAGCAAATTGCCAGCCGATATGTTTATCTGGATTTTGAAATCGTTTTTCAATCTTTCGGCCTCGATTGAAAGTTGTTCCAATAATTCTTCTTGAGTAAACTTCTGCCAATAATCAGCTGGGTGCGGCTGTTCAGCCTGAAATTTTTCAAAAAAGGCTTTTCTAAAGCTTTCAAGGTCGGCTTCTGCCGCTACATCTTGCTTTCTTTGAGATTTAATTCTATAAAGCGCATCTTCGTAATTTGAAGCTTTTCCATAGTCTTGTAAATCTTTTTCCGAAATTGCTTCAATTCCATTATATGAACCCCGGGAGGCTAAAGATTCGGTAGCTTCTTTTTCTACATATCGATTAATTGCATCTTGAAGTTGTTCTTCCAATTGATCAATTTGATGACTTGGAGAAAGCGCATCTTCCGATTTGAGAAGATCGTCCAAATTAAGCTCCAAACCATATTTAGCTTTTATTTCATTGAGTTGGCCGGTAAACTGCGGCGCAATTTCGCCGTAAACTTTATTAGCTATTGAAACTTGTTCGCGCTGAAAGGCTTTTTCATTAAAAACTCCTTTTTCGGTATAATTCTCAACGAAAGCTCTAACAGACTCTCTAATATTGCCAAACGATCGTTCCAAAAGGTTGCGCCGTTGTTCAGGAGCTTCAACAAGCATTTTTGCCTGGGTTTCAGCATCTAAACCTAATTTGGAATGAGCCTTGTTCAGTTCAATTTGGCCTACTTTAAATTCCGGCATAGCTGTCTTTGCCTCGCCGGCCTCTTTCACAGCGACGTGTTCTATTTTTGCCGCAGCTGATTCGGCTTTAATTGCGGTGTTGGTTTCGGCGACTGCGACTTTTTCAGCTTCTTTCACCGCCAGCTTTTCCGCTTTTCCCGCAACGGCGACTTCTCTTTTTAGTGTCGTTCCTGCAGCTTCTGTAATTTTTTCAGCTCCACTTGCTATCTTAGCCGCAACGGAGGCCTCCTTAGATAAAGTTGCGCCAGCTCTTATGCCCTTAACTGCCGCACTTACTTCGCCTACGCCAATAAACATTGAAGCAACTTGGTAAAAATCTTTTCCGGCTAGATGCCCTAAATTTGAGCCTGCGTTTTTATCAATTGATTGTTGATAAACCTGTTTATGCTCTGCAGCAAGGGCGGAAACGGTATCTACCGGATGCCTAACCATACGTCCAATTGCCATTCCCATGGCTTTGAATTCTTGCCGCGACGCTTTAGCCCGTTCCATAGACCCTTCGCCGAAAGTAAGCCCCGATGCCTTCCTGGCCGTATTTGCAATATGGACAACTCCTTCAACATCCTCGTAAATGCCTTGGGCAATGCCGGCTCCAAAATTTAAACCCGGTGTATGTTTTATTTTTTCCCAAGTGCTTGCAGCCATCTTGGATACCTTACCTGTATAGCCTTCCGGGGACTTTCTCTCCAACTCTGTGGCCATAGCTAACTCCTGAACATTCCCTTTTGCTTCCGGCCGTTCAGGTTTCTTTGCTTCAGTTTTACCCTGCTCCGCTTCTGCGGGATTAAATAGTTTTGTTTCTAATGTAGACATGGTTATTTATAAATAAACTAAGGTACCAAATTGGACAAAAAATAGAATTATTTTATTCCACCTCGTTCTTTTCTTGCTTTTTTAACCTGGCTTAATTTATAATTGACACTATTATTGGATAAAGCCGGAAAGGCTACCCAATTTCTTGGATGAGTGACTGTATTTGTTCTGGCGTTAAGTCCTGAGGCAGATTGAATTGGTAGGTTAGCCCATCTCTACTTATTCCCTCATTATATTCCTTTCCGGTAATTTTTTTAAAAGCTTGGAAAAAATTACTTGTAACGTTGCCTCCGTCCTGGGATTTTAATGGCACAAAAAGCCAAGGCTTATGAGGAGCGCCGTCCACCAATTCGGTAATTACGCAGCATTTTGTATAATTGTCGGTTGCTGCTCTAATTTTCCCAATCCATTCCTCATTTTGGGGAAATGTTGCAATTTCCAAATGGGATTGTTCGGATTCAGACATAACTAGGATTTATTATTAATTAACTTAATTATATCACGTTCCAAAGTACTAGCTTGCCAAACAAAAAATCACCAATACCTACTGGTGAGAATTATTGGCTGGCTTATATTAACGGCCTGCGAACTGTGGAATAATAGCGTATTAGCAGAGTTTTAAGGATATAAGAAATTTTATTGTGCTTCTTATTAAAACCCCTCATATACCCATACTTCGGTAGCGTCCATATCTGAACCTATTCTAACAAGAATATCATTACTGTCAGGACGGTAAACAGCGCTGACATACCTGTTGCCTGTCGGGACATCAATATGTTTGGTTGTTGTAATGCCTTCGCATTTAAACTCCCTTGCTGTTGACACATAACTCGCGCTTCTGCCTCCTGTAATTGCAATTGCCGTGCTTTGGTTGTTTGTTAATGCCGCGATATCTTTTCTTTTGTGGCCTTCTAAATTTGAATCTAATTCTCCTGACCAGACATGCACAAGGGTATATTTACGCCTTCCGCCTTCTTGCGGAGTTTTTATAAGAAATATATTACATGTAGCGGCATTGTCAGTCCTTATAGGCATGTGTTCTGTTGAGGCCATTTGTCCTTGCCCAACAATTGTTGCCACAACACCCTTCTTTCTGGCATCGTCAGCAAATTCCGCAACTTCTGAAATTGGAATAACTTTTTTTGGCGCTTTAACTTCCTGAACATTCTTAAACATCTCCCGAATCGCCATTCTACCCGGGCCTTTCTCACTTTGGTCCATGTTTCTTTCTAACCAATTTTCTTTGAGCATAAAAATTCCTTTACCCACATTATACATCATATTAAAAAGTTCGTAACCTATGGACTTAAAACAAAAAACACTCAAAATCATGAGTGGCTTTTGTGGCTGGCCTTATTTGACCAAGCTGAGAAGGAATTGTAAGTACAAATATTAAATTAAAAACCTTTGCGGAATATTACCAGCTTGCTCAAGCAAAAAATTATGACGCTGTTCAAAGACCTGCTTAACTTCCGGTAGAACTATCTTCTTTTCCCAATCTATGGTTGATTTATTGATATTGTCTTTCATTAGCTGTTCAAATGGCTTATGAGAATTTTCGTACCACCAAAGATAAAAAAATGGGCCAACGAGATGAGAAGCGCCATCTGCCGAAGAAACTATTTTTACTTCTATTGGCGTTGAGTCAGAGGCCAAATCTTGTTTTTTATCAAGTTGCTCAATATAGCTAATTGCCTTATAAACGAAGTCAGCGGAAAACCCAAATTCCAATAATTTGTCTTTACCTGCGATGAGGGTTACCGCATGCTGATTTGAAAAATCAATTATTTTTCCATAATCATGGAGCCAGACCATGAGAATGACCAACTGTTTATCAGCGTTTGAGTATTTATTACAAAGTTCTAATGCAATCTTTTCTACAATCTCCAGATGGTATTTAACAAACCACTCACGATGAATAAACTGCTTGCTACTATTAGAAAGCTCAATGACATGGTTTCTAAATTTTTCAACCAAATCTTGCATATATTTGACGGCAACAATGGCAACTGGTTATGTTGATAAATAATTTTTTAATTGCTTTTTTAAATATGTTCTTCCTGAGCCGCTTTTTAGGAACTTTTCCCTACCCAAAGCGTCTGCCTTTAACAAATAGGCCTCGTAATAAATCAGCTTCCAGTTTTTCTTTAAACTTGTTGTTCTTGCTCCATTACCTGAATTATGCCTGGCTACCCTTGTGCGAAGGTCATCTGTTTGACCTATATACCAAGATTTATCTTCTTGGCATTCTAAGAGATAAACGTAATGCATAAAATATTATAACGTGGCCCCGAAAAATTCGCTACGCTCATCTCGGGGCTCACGAAAAGTGATTTCACCAAATATTCGTGGCAGAACATCATACCGCGATGGTGTGTTGGCCTGCCACGAGGTGACGAAGTCACTTTTCGTGGCTGGGGTGGTAGGATTCGAACCTACGAATGGCGCCTCCAAAGGGCGCTGCCTTACCACTTGGCGACACCCCAAAATAGTAACTACGCTAGACCATATTATAAAATAAATCAGCCAAAAAGAAAAGCTCCAGCTTGAAAGCATTTTGTTAAGCCCAAAACAACTGCTATAATTAGAAATATGAAAACTGCTTTAATTACCGGCGTAAGCAGAGGAATTGGTAAAGCTTTAGCTCAAAGGTTTTTGTTAGAAGGCTATTTTGTTATTGGGACTTCAAGAAAACATGTTGCTGATTTTTCCCATAAAAATTTAACCTTGTTGCGGCTGGACCTCACCAAACCTAAAAGCATTAAAAATTGCGCTAAAAAAATTCTCAACTTAAAAAAACCGGTGGATATTTTAATTAATAACGCCGGGGCAGTTTGGTCGGAAAAAGACAACGGTAAAATGAAAATTAATATTGGCATTTTACGGAAAACTTTGGAAACAAATTTAATCGGCCCTGTGGATTTTACTTTGAGCGTGATGCCAGTTTTAAAAACTAAAGGGCATATTATTAACGTATCTTCACGGCAGGGCTCGCTCAATTACGTCCATGAAATTAAAAATCCATCTTATCAAATTTCAAAAGCGGCTTTAAATATGTTTACCAGGGTGCTTTCTTTCCAGCTAAAAAATACAGCTACTGTTTCTTCGGTCCACCCCGGCGCGGTTATGACAGACATGGCGGCCGCGGACGCCAACATGCCCGCGGAAGAAGCGGCCGGATACATTTACGACTTAGCAACCTCCAAACCCAAAACCGGACAGTTTTGGTTTAAAGGAAAACCCTTTCCTTGGTAATAACAAATAAACTTTAAAAATGGACCAAGACAAAAAACTTGAACAGCAAATAAACGAATACCAGGCCGTGGCAAAAGACAATCCCGATGTTAATATTGGGATGCTAATGATGAATGCCCTGCAAAACCAAAAAGACAACATGGTTTCTTCCAAGGGAAAAAGATGGGCGTATTTTATTTCCCTTAGCGTGCCGTTTTCCGGTTTTGTTTTCGCCTTAAAGTATTTTATGGCCGATGAAGACGACGCCAAACAAGTCGCCTGGATTTGTATAATTTTAACAGTTGTTAGCCTGCTTATGCTTTGGCTTGGCGGCAAATTATTACTTTCCGGCTCCGGGACTTCGCTGGAGCAGATACGGCAAATTAAAACTCAGGACATTATGCAATTAACGCAGTAGAAGACCTCTATGGACATAGAACAAGAAATCCAAAATATAAAAGAACGAAACCAAAAGGTTGAGGTGGACAAAGCCTGGGAAGTTTCTTTAACGCGGCGGACATTTATTGCCGCGGTTACTTATATTATTGCCTTGGCCTGGCTTTTAATGATCCACGATACCATACCCTGGCTCAAAGCCTTTGTGCCTGTGATTGGCTACATCCTTTCCACATTATCATTGCCTTTTATAAAAAGCTGGTGGGCAAAAAATAAATAAAAAACAAAAATGGCGAGCGGCAGGAATTGCAATTCCTGCCCTCGCCTTTTTAACTGGTACGCCGCGCCGGCATAGCTTACCCCAAGCTAACTTGATGCATGTAAACCCCCTGGCGCATTTTCTTGCCCTGCTGGCCTGTTGCGGCGGCCATTACCGCCCAGTTGAGCATTGGTTCGCCCCCCGCATCTACGGATAACAGCGCCACGCGTTCGTTGGCGTCCCGCCTCCCAATAACCGCGGCAATAGCCGCGCCCACGTAGTCGCAACGAAACACGGAAGGCGTGGGCGGCTTGGAACTGTTAATCAGGAAAGGCAATACAGGAACTTTTTCCGAGCACCTAAAGGCGGTAAAAAAGGGAAGCCCTAAGGTAACCTGTTCACAGAAAGCCATGTCCACGTTATGATCCTTAACCAGGCTGCAAAGCAAATACTCGGCCGTTTCCAGAGGGACCGGCCTTTCTTGTTCCTGTTCAAAACCCTCGGACTTGGCCAGGGCAAAGTCACTGACCACAATTGCAAATTGCTGAACCCAGTCCGGCTTAAAGGGCCCGTAAGCGCCATCGCCGAAAACCACAACCACGTCGGGGTTTTCGCGGGCCAATAACCTCCCCAAAGCGCTCAACGACATATCAAACTCCGCCTGTGCCACCTGCCCCTGGCTCGGAATTCTAATGCCTCCCGCAAACACTATGCTACCCATTAGCTCCTCCTAAAATTTGGAATGACCTATATTATAAACTTCCGAACACAAAACAGCAATCCGCACTCAGTTGATTGCCGGGTTATTTAAGATGGTTATAATTACTTTGTTCCCACCGTTCTTGTCGGCGGTATATGGTAGTAATTTAAAATAAACTGGGCCAGCTGGCCCCAGGCCGGGGCGGCCGTGCTTTCGGCAAAGCTGACGTCGCGCGGATGGTTTATTCTCACGAGCATTACGAACCTGGGATCTTCCACCGGGCCAAAACCAATGAATGAGCCTATATTGTTGTTCTCTTCATAGCCTTTGCCGTCTTTTTTGGGCACCTGGGCCGTACCGGTTTTGCCGGCAATGTAATACCCCGGCACGCCGGCTTTTTTGCCATGGCCATTTTCCACCACGCTTACCAGCATGGCGGACAAAGCATTGGCGGCTTGCGGGGAAATTACCTGGCCGGCGTCTGTCGGGGAGGTATTTTCCGGTTTTTTTTCGGGATAAATTTTAGACTGCACAACGTAGGGCTTCATCATTTTGCCCTGGTTGGCCAACGCTATATAAGCCTGGATAAGTTGGATGGGGGTAACCGAAATCCCCTGCCCAAAGCTGGCGGTGTCGTAGGTAACTTTAATGTTGTACTTCATCAAAGGATCTAAATTGCCCTTGGCCTCCGGCAACTCAATGCCTGTAACTTTCCCAAAACCGAATTTTTGCAAATATTTTAAAAAGTCCGCGTTGCCAACTTGCTCCTTGGCAAAAATCGCGCCGGTATTTAACGACTCGTCCAAAACCTGGGTCATGGTTTGGATGCCATGCGCCTTATGGTCCGAGTTCTGGATTTTATAACCGTCCACTTCCACGCTGCCCGTGTCGTTGTACTTGGTGTCCGGGGTCACTTTGCCCTGGTCCAGCGCCGCGGCCATGGTAATGGCCTTAAATACCGACCCCGGCTCATAGTTGCCTACTACCGATTCGTTTAAAAAGTCCGCGGGATTTTTAACCTTGTTGAATTCGTTTGGATTAAAATCCGGATAGTTAGCCATAGCCAAAACCGCGCCGGTTTTTGGGTCGGCCACAATTATGGAGCCGCTGTCCGCGCCGTTTTTTACCACGCTGTCTTTTATTATGCTGAGCGCCTGGAACTGAATGGTTTTGTCCACGGTTAAAATAATATCCGCGCCGTCCACAGCCGGGGTTTCGGTATTGCCCGCGCTAAAAATAAGCGAACCACTGCTGTCTTTGTCCGCCACCAGCTCGCCGGCGCTGCCGGTTAAGTCTTTTTCAAAATATTTTTCCAGGCCATACAGCCCGACTTTTTGCGGACTCTTGTCTTTGTAGCCGACAAAGCCGACCACCTGGCTGAGTAAATTATTTTCCGGGTAAAAACGCGTGTCTTCGGAGTCAAAATAAATGCCCGGCAATTTGAGCTCTTTTATTTTTTGCTGTTCTTCTTCGCTCAAAGCTTTTTTTAGCGGCACGTATTTTTTGTCCGCGTTGGTAATTTTAGCCAAAACTTCTTTTGCGTCCAGACGCAGGACCTGGGCCAGGCTGGCCGCAGAAAGGCTTGGGTTAAGTATGTCCTTAGGCACGGCGTAAACCAAAAAACTTTTTAGGTTTGTGGCAACGGGCACTGTGCCCTGGGAAAGGTTGTCCGCTATTTTAATTTCACCCCGGCTGGGAAAAAGTTTTTGGTAAATATTATGCTGAGCCGCGGCCTGCTCCCTGGCTTCGTTGCCGTGGATAATTTGCAAACTAAAAAGCCTTACCAAAATTACCCCAAAAGCTACTAACAAAAAAGCGGTCAAAAGGCCGCTCCTGGAGTTAAAGGTCGAAGTCTGAGCTGTTTTTTTTATCATTAATCAATACCCATGGCTATTAATACCCTAAAGGATGTTATAGATATTAATGATATTGGGATGTTAATTTAGCGTTGGCTAAATTGCTTGGCGTTTACTTGCAAAAACTTCAGGCTGCCCGCCGGCACGAAATTAGCGCTTAAAAAACCGCGCTGGATGCTGACCATGGAACTGGCCTCGGAAACCTTTAAGCTTATTTTTTTATTGTCTTCGTTTAGCGCGCTAAGCTGTTTTTGTAGAGCCTTAATTTCATAGCCCCGCGAGGCAAAAGCATTCACCCCGTAAATGTAAGCCGCTAACAAAAGCACATTGGCGGCAATTAGACCCGTTGCCAGGTGAAAACGAAAAGTCTTATTGCCGGTTTTTTTCGCCGACTGAACGTTAGTTTTTGAAAAAACCGGCGCCAGGAAAGTCTCTAAAGCTAAACTTTTTGTCATACTTTTAATTTTATTTTTTGTTTTAGATTTTAATAATGGCTCTTAATTTAGCAGATTTTGACCGCGGGTTATGGTCCAGCTCTTCTTGTGACGCGGATACAAGCTTTTTGGTAAGGATTTTCCCCTGCGGGTTCTTACCGCACAAGCATTGCGGGAAATCTATGGGACACACACAACCCTGGGTTAATTTTACAAAAAACTGCTTTACAATCCTGTCCTCCAAAGAATGGAAGGAAACAACCACCAATCTTCCGCCTGTATTTAACAAATCAAACGCTTTGGGTAAAAATTCCTGTAAATTATTTAACTCGTGGTTAACCTCTATCCTTAATGCCTGAAATATCCTTCTCGCGCTGTCATCCGCCTTATGCTTCACCGGCTTGGGCAATGCATCCTGGATAATCTGATAAAGTTCTGTGGTGTAGTGGATTTGATTCTTGGATCTTGATTCTTGGATCTTACGCGCTATCTGTCTGCTAAACTTCTCTTCCCCATAATCTTCAAATATTTTTCGTAAACGTGTTTCATCATAATTATTTAAAATGAACTTCGCGTCTGCCTTCTGGCTCTGGTCAAACCGCATGTCCAACGGCTGTTTTTCCTGAAAACTCATGCCGCGATGTTCCAGTTCATAAGATGATAAGCCAATGTCCGCAACTATTCCGCTAATATTATCAAACTTATGATGCGTTACTATTTTATCAATATGTGAAAAATTTCCTTGAACTATCTGTGCCCTTCCCTCTCCCTCTGGGAGAGGGCCAGGGTGAGGGTGTTTGGCATTTGATATTTGTAATTTGAAATTTTCTATCGCATCCTCATCCAAATCAATTGCCAACACTTTCCCATCCGGTTGATTTTTATCGAGAATGGCTTTTGTATAACCTCCACCACCTAAAGTCGCGTCGACAAAATTATGACCGGGCTTGGGGTCCAAATATTCAATAACTTCATTAAGTAATACCGGAATGTGTTCATAAGTTGTCATTATAATTTTATTTCCAATTATTTCTATGTATTTCTACATATTTCCTTTTCTTATACGAAATATATGGAAATAAATTGAAATAACTTTTATACCCCTAAACTTCCTAACTGTTCCGCTATGCTATTGCTTGCCGCTTCCGTCTGGGTCTTATAAGCCTGCCACAATTCTTCGCTCCAAATTTCTATACGGTTATAAAGTCCGGCGATGATAGCTTTTTTATTTATCTTCGCAAATTCTTTCAGGTAAGCCGGTAAAATTATTCTGCCTTGTTTGTCTATGTCGCAGTCCATAGCCCCGGCCAGCATAAGCCTGGAAAAAGCCCGCGTGTTGGCAGTAGAAATTGGGAGACTAGCCAATTTGGTCGCCAGCTTTTTCCATTCTTCTATGCTGTAAAGGAACAATGAGTTATCCAAACCTCTTGTAACAACTATTTTTGATTTCAATTGCGGCCTAAACTTGGCAGGGATGGAGATTCTGCCTTTTTCATCTATGGTAGCCTGGTATTCACCAATAAACATATGATCACTGATACGCAGACGAAAACAGATTACACTGATTCTTCCGCAAACCTGATTATTTAATAAAAGGTGGTTTAAAGTAACTGTGTAATCTGGCTTTAAATCTGTATCTCTGTGATATTTTATCCACAATATTTACCACTTATCCCCACTTACTACCACTTTTTACCATTACCTACATATTATACTCCACAAAGACCCATAAGTCAATCCGCCAGCTGGCGGATGTAAAAAATCTGAAAATAAAAAAATATCCCTTAAACAAGGGATATTTTAACAATTTATAAAGATAAAATAAACTCTATCCACAGACACTAAAAAAATTTGAAGGGGACTATTCCCTCACAACAAGGAAAGGAGTATAATGCGGATTGAGAGAGAGAAAACAGCCTCTTCGGCTGTTATAATAAAGGGTATGATAAATTACACAAAAATTTGGTGGCTTTTAGGTTGCCACCAAAGAGCCGAAAAATTACATAGTCTTGATATGAGTGGCAACAGAGTGTTGGTATCTCAATCTCTTTTTATTAAAGGAAAACCAGATGACCCAAATTGGACAAAAGGGTTAATCCATAAATATAATCGTTATGTTAGATTTCGATTATCTTATCTTAAATTTTGGGAAAAGGAATATAGCGAAGAAAGATTGAGCATAAATAGACAATTATACAATGCTATTTATGAAGTTTGCGTGCAAGAAGAATATATTACAAAAGTCCCTGAAAATAATTGGCCAACAACGATAAACCCAAAAGCATACAATATTCGTGGTTTTCCTTTGGGATATTTTAATGGTTTGGCTAAAACTTACGATAAAGTTACTTTAGCTATTGGTGCTTTTATAATAGCTTTAATTGGGAGTAGTTTTGTAGCAAGTTGGTTAGCTAAAAAGGATAACCAACCACAAACACCCTCGACAATAAACTATTTTACAATCCCAGATAATAAACCGATAATAGAATTTTATCCAAATGCCTCAAGCACAAGACACCAAAGACCTTAAATTTTTTCAACTCCTACATCTGGCAATTGGCAAATCCGATTTAACATCAAAAGGAAAAGTGGAATCCCCGAACGGGAGTTTGAAAGCCTCCAAGAAAACTCGTCCAAGTAAGACTGCAAATACTTCTCGGAAACTTGGTGGTAAGTCCCTGAAATAGAACGCTTTACTTGGGCAAAGAATGAGTCCACGCTTTGAGTATGGACTTCTCCCCTTGCGTGATGACCTTTAGAGTGATTGATAGCTTGATGTTTATAGTCTGGTAAATTGCCTATATACAGCGGGGCTGAATCCGTCATTATGTTACTACCCTTTTCTACTTCACTTTGAACCATTGGCAAAGCATTAAGCATACCTGCTTTACGGATAACTACCGCCTTAACTGCTCCCCCACGTTGAACCATAGCTAAAGCCTTTGGAGTTTCAGTTTTAGAGATATGCCTTGTAGTTTTCTCCATATAGGAATCATCAACCTCAACCGTTCCGTTTAGCTTAAAACTGCCCGATTCAAAGAGTTTCCTAATTTGTTTAGCCATTCTCCAAGCAGTCTTGTAAGTAACGCCTAAATCACGCTCCAACTCCTTAGCCGATACGCCATTACGGGAGTTAGCGAATTTGTAGATAGCAAAGAACCAAGATTTTAAAGGGGTATCGGATTTGTGAAAGATAGTGCCAGCCAAAGGATGAATCTGATAGCCACACTTGCCACAAGCCCAACACTTACGATTATTAACCTTATACCACGCCATATTTTCGCACTTGGGGCAAGCAGGATTACCGAACCGATACTTGAAAACATAAGCTAAACAGTCATCATCAGTCTTAAAAACCTTATTAAAGTTAGCTATTGTGTATTTCATAAGAATAGGGCTTATTTATTAGATATTCTTATTATATATCCACAGCTACCTTGTTGTCAAGGGATAATGCCCAATTTGAATTTGAGGGGGAGTTTTGCCGTACTCCCCCTCGGTTTGGAGAGCTTACCAGGCCCTCCGTTTGCCTAAGGTAGCGTCCTTGCGGCAAATTGTATAGCCGGCTGGTTGCCGGCGGAAATGTGATAATGTGAAAATGGTTCGCAAGGAGCTCCTAAAGGTACTGCGTGATCGTCAACCACCTCCTGCCTTCCGAAAATAATCGGAGACCAACGGCCAAATGGCCAGATATAAAGATCCCCTCCTCTCTTCACTCGACTTGGTCGTTGTAGATGTAAACGATACGCTGTTTATTCATTAGCGCCTCCTTGTGGCCTTATTATAGGAACAACTGGGATATAATGTCAATTTTAAGACCGCCTAACAAATTCCGTTAGGCGGTCTTTAGTTGTGTCTTGGAAATCTAGCGTGGGCGCGAGTACGCGGGGAACTAACTTTGCCTTCTTAAGCTGAACGGATTAGGCATTTGCTTGACGCTGGGGTCATACCATACCGCATGGCAAAAAAGGACTGTCCTTGTAGCTCCCGACCTTGGGTCGTCTACAAACAAGACGGTTTTTGGGTCTGCCTTCGCGTCTACCTTATGGACTAAAAATTCCTCCTCGGTCCAATTTTTTTGAAGATCAAAAATCTCACTGCCGACTTTAACCTGTCCCCTCATATTTCCTCCCAGTACAATCTGCCAGTCTTTGCTGGTGTGGATTATATCAAAACCGCTTATAGTGTCAACTTTTTTGGCTGACACAAAATGCAGCCACGCCGAAAGCCACCGAGACATTCAGGCTTTCCTTTTTACCCAGCATGGGAATTTGGACGACTTTATCACAAAGCTTTAAAAGTGCCGGTGATACTCCCCTAACTTCTTCACCCAAAACCAAAGCCAGGGGAAATTTAGGTTTGAATTTTGATAGATTCATTGCGCCTTGGGTTTTTTCTAGCGCGATGATATTTACTCCATCAGATTTTAATTTCTTAATCAATCTGCCCGGCGACTTTTGGTACTCCCACGGCACCCAGCTTTCCGCTCCCAAAGCAACTTTAGCCATACGGTTTTTGTGCAAAATATTTCCGGGCGTGCCGGTGTAGCCGGTTAAATATATTTTTGTAACTCCAAAAGCGTCGGCCGTGCGAAAGATTGAGCCGACATTTAAAAGTGAACGGATATTATGCGCGATAACAAAAAATTGTCTGTTTTCCATTGTAGTTGCCCAATTTATTGGGCTTGCTTAAAGCCTGATAAATCAGGCAACTACACTAAAGTATCCAAATTAACCTCCGTGTTAGGTTCGCGCTTCATTTCTCCATTAAGCTGTTTTAATGAAATTTCACAGGTAGCAGAAACCACAAGCTTAAAAACATGTCCGCCCAAGGTGCTGAAGTCGTTTCTCCCAAACATGCCGTGGGCGTGTATGGCAGGCTGGCCGGCCTTCAACGCGCCGGTGCCGTTTAAAGAAATAATTTCTAACTCTTCGGCGTAAGGTTTTTGCCTGAAATTTTTTAAAAAGGGGTTATAAAAACCAATTGCGACTTCACTGGCGGCCCCTATGCCGCTAAAAGAGCAGGCGCCGACTTTCTGGCTTTTCATAAATTCAGCCAAACCTGTAATAACTTCGTCGCCTTTGTCAAAACGCAGGACAAAATTGTTGTTATCTTGGAGGATAATCTTCATAATGTAGGGCTCTCAAATAAACAAATCAAGACAAATATACAAATACTGCCATAAAGACTTAGCGGCAATATTTAAGATTTGTATATTTGCCACAATTTGTATATTTGCGATTACTACTATACGGCTTTCCTTGCCAAAACGTCCTTAACCTTGGTAATAATGTCGTCTACCGACTGGTCGGACTTAAGCAAATAGTCCGCGGCTCCGGCGGAAACAATTTTACTTATGGTTTCAACGTCCCCTATATTGGTTAATACAATTACCGGGACTTCGGCCGTAGGGGCGTTTGCCCTAAGTTCCGTAAGTACCGATATACCGTCCATTTTGGGCATCATAATGTCCAGCAGTACCAGGTCCGGAATGAGTTCTTTAATCTTATCCAAAGCCTCCTGTCCGTCGTAAGCAGGCGTAGGCTCATGGCTTTCAGCTTTTAACGCATCACACAGGGAGCCCGAGATAAGTTTGTCGTCTTCCGCGACTACAATTTTTGCCATATAGATTCTTTCTTTCTGTCTTTGCGAACTACTAATTTATACTAATTCTAAGCAATTTTATTAGTATATTAGTAACCGATTCGTAGTTAGTAAAGACAGTTTAATTACACTTATAATATAGTTTATTACCCTCTATTTTGCAACAGCCGGCTGTTTGCCGTCCACCGGCAAAGAAAAGGCAAAAGTTGAACCTAGATTCTCGCCCGCGCTCTCAGCCCAAATCCTGCCGCCGTGCGCCTCCACAATCCCGCGGCTCACCACTAAGCCCAAGCCGGTGCCCTTTTTGGCGTGGTCGCCGGTTTTTAGCTGTTTAAACTTGGAAAACAACTGGGCCAGGTCTTCATGGGAAACGCCGATGCCGGTATCTTTAATGCCGACCACGGCCTTGTTTTCGTCCTGCTTCATACCCACATTCACAACTATTTCACCCGCGTCGCTATACTTAATTGCGTTGCTCAGTAAATTCCCCAAAACCTGGCCAATCCTAATTTTATCAAATTTCAAAACACACTTGTCCGGAGCGCTCACGCCGATGGTCAAATGCTTAATTTCCGCTTGCGGCCGAAAAGCTTTTACCTGCTCATTAACCAGCTCGACTAAATCGTAGTCCTGGACGTTTAGCTCAAACTTTCCGGATTCAATTTTTGCCACGTCGAGCAAATCGTTAACCAGTTCCAGCATGTTGTTGGACGCGGTTTCAATTGTAACTACAGTATCCTTAACTTTAGCAGGCTCTATCCCTGAAGCCGCGGCCAAATTCTTAAGCAAGGACTCCGAAGACCAGCGCACGGCAGTTAAAGGAGCCCGCAGTTCATGCACCATCATAGCCGTAAATTCCTGACGCGTTTTTTCCAAAGTTTTTTCCGTGGTAATGTCATGGAAAAGCACGCTGGCCGCTATGGTATTGCCCTGGTTGTCCTTAACCGGGGATATGGTCATTTCCAGGGCTTTGTCTTTCAGCAAAACTTCGGGCAGGGTTATGGTTTTGTTTTCCGCCACGGCCTGTTCAATTTTGGTGCGCAAATCCACCTTACCGGCCAAACTGTCTATAATATCAAACATGGTCAGCGGTTTGTCGGGAGATTCCGCAGACTTTATTTCCAAAATGTCCTTAATAACCGGATTATAAACTGTTAGCCGGTTTTCCAAATCTACAGTAATAACCCCGTCGGTCAAAGAATAAATAATAGCCGACAGTTTGCCTTTTTCGCTTTCCAAAACTTCCTGGAGTTTGTCTACGGCCGTAGCCGCCTGGTTTATAATTGTGTATAAAATGGAGGCCTGCTCGGAACCGTAGCGGCCTTTGTGGACCGAGGCGACGTTAATTAGGCCGACTAATTTTTGGGAAATTACCACCGGCAGGTTGAAAAAAGATTCTACCCGCACTTTTAAGTTGTCGTCCAAAATATTTCCGGTCACGCTTTCGTCTACAGACTTGGGAACAAGCTTTTGGTTTAAAATGGCCTCGTAGGACATTAACATTTTTTCCTTAACCTCTTCTATGAAGTCATGGTTAACTGAATTTTCTACCCTGCATTTAAAAGCGGCCTTATTGTCCGCTTCCAGCACCATATAAGAAACCGCGTCGTAGTCCAGCAGGTTGCCGAGGCTGCTAATAATAATATCCACTATCCTGGCCGTGTCCAAAGAGTAGCCAATACGTTCGCTAATTTCCCTTAAAACTTCAGCCTGGTAAACTTTTTGCTGCAGCTCCAAAGACTGGCCGGCTTTTATGCGCAGATACCTGCGTTCTTTTACGGACGCGTAAATATAAGCGCTAAGCACAATAGCCAGGATGAGGAAATCTATTATTAAAAGGATATTGATAATCATTTTTGTTTCAATCTTCTACTAAATACTAAAAAATACGAAAATACTAAAGAGCAATTCTTATGTTTAGTATTTAGTATCCTTTCGTATTTAGTAGAAGGCTACAAGCCTTTAATTGAAGGATATTTTTCCATTAGCGATGCCAAAGTCATTTTGGCCACAGGGCCGGAAAGAAGGATGTATTCTTCGGCCAGGGCTTTTAAAACCATTTTAGGCTCGCCGGTAATTGCCAAAACCGCGCCTTGGTCGGAAAGCGACAGCCCGGCCACCTGGCGAGCCTTGTCCAAAGCAATATTCGGCCCCAAAACAACCATTTGTTTCTGGACCAGTTCAGTTAGTATTTGTTTATAATCCTCCCCTGCCATAATTTTGTTTGAGTTTCGCAAGTTAATTTATTGGCTTTATTATACCACAAATTTAAAAAATATAAAAACCCTCTCGCAGGGCTTTTATATTTAAGCTATTAATTTAGTTATTTTTGGCCTCACGGGTCTTCCGGCGCATTACGTCTTCCGTATTCACCCCATGCTCAGACCCAGGTTCGGGTTTATAAATATCTTTTACACCTGCTTCCTCAAAACCTTCTGCCCAAGTTGTTTTTTTTGGAAGCTTATGAGCAGTAAATTTTCTTTCCGATTCGGGAATTTGGACTTCTGCATTCATAGAATTGATGTTATTTACTTATGCCTATATTATAGCACGTTTTCACTTTTCCTTTATCCTCCCAAACCCTACTGAGTCCTGAAAAGCGCCTTTGGCGCCCAAAATAGGCGCGCGGCAGACCGTAAAGGCGCCGTATTTGCCGTTTATCTTGTCTAAGGCAGAACTTAGCCTTTTAATCCTTTCCTCGTGCCCAAACAGGCTTAACTGCGCGGCGTAAGGCCTAAGGCCGGCCACGGTAACGCCAATGAGTTTTCCGCCAAAGGCGGATCCGCCTCCGGCGGAAAATTCCCCGGGCGACAGGTTAATGTTTTCAAAAATTCTCATGCATTGGACAAATACCTCCCGCCCGTCATAAACACAAAAACCCAATTTCTTGCTTTCGCCAAAAGAGTTATAGTCTTTATCGCGGATATAAAAATGGATTATATTGCCCATAAGCCCCTGCTTGCGCAAGCGCGCGGCAACCATTTCGCACAACTTATAAAGCACCGGCGCGAAAAACTTTTTTTCCCTAAACTCCCTGGGGAGAGTGTACATATGGCCGATAGATTTAATTTCGTCGTCCGCTTGGACTTCCGGCTTCCAACTGCCTTCCAGCTGGCCCATGCTGTGGAGATGATAGCCGTTAATCCCAAACCGCGCCACCAGTTTGCTAAGCGGGTAACTTTTTAAATCCAGCAAAGTTCTTATGCCCAGCTTGTTCAAATTTTTCTCCTGCCTTCTGGCTATGCCGGGGATGTCGGTTAATTTAAGTTTTTGATAAAGATCAGTTTTGCTGTACAACAAGGGGAATCCTTGCGCTGCGCAAGGATTCCCCTTGTTCTCGCCAACGATAACAACCATCCCATCCGGCTTTTGTAAATCTGACGCGATTTTTGCCAAAAGCTTATTGTCCGCAATGCCAATACTGCAAGTAAGCCAATCCCCAACTTCCGTTTTCATCCTGCGCTTAATTTCTTTGGCAATTTTTATGGCTTCTTCAAAAGGACCTACGTCTGTGTCATCGCGAGTGCAGCCGAAGCGATCTTTCTTCCCTGATAAGACTGCTTCGCCTTCTGCGCTCCTCGTAATGACAGGTGCAACTAAATTACAAACTCTCGTCACATCCAAATACATTTCATCTATGCTGGCCTGTTCAACAAAATTAGTATAATCGCCCGCTACTTTCATTACGCGCTTAATATAAAACCTATAGCGGTCAGGGCTGGTTTTAGTCAGGATAATTTTAGGGTAGATTTTTCTTGCTTCCCATACCGGCGTACCGGTTTTTATGCCCCAGCGCTTGGCTTCTATGCTTGCCGCGATGATGATGCCGCCCAAATGCTCGCACACGCCCAAAGGCTGTCCGCGCCAGGCTGGGTTATCCTGCTGTTCAACGGACGCGAAATAACTGTTCATATCCAGATGGAAGATGATGGATTGCATATATTTAAGATCCAAGAATCAAGATCGCAAGAACCAACAAAGAACCAAGGTTTTAATATTTAAATTTAAAAACTTGGGATTTCTTTGGTTCTTGATTCTTGTATCTTGGTTCTTATAAAGTATACTTTCGTACACCTTTATACTACGACAAAAAAACAAGCAGCGCAAGCCACTTATTTCACTTTATAACTTTTAACTTGATAACTAATTATGCCCCCGGCCGTGGGCCTTAAGCGCCGCGCGGTGCGCCGCGTGCTCCATGCGGATATGGACGTGGCGTTTTTTGTGGAAAAGAAACACGGATAAATCCATACAAAACAGCCCCCACCAATACTGGCTACTGCCAAAAATGGACAGCCCGGTGTAAGCGGATGTAAAGACCAAATCAACCAGCACGCCGGTTAACGTCCAGGTAATAATTATGAAAAACGATTCCAGGTAATTTAAGACCCCCAAGCGCCGAACCAGAGCCGCGGTTGTTGCGCCTGTAAGCAGGAAAAAGAAAATTTCCTGCACACCGGGATTTCCAAAAATAACATTGTTAAAAACCCAAACCTTTAAAATTACAAAAGCTACCCATTGCAACAGGCTGAAAAGAAAAAATTTCTTCGCGGTCATATAATTTTAAAACAAATTTTAGACTACTTTACGTTTCACTTTTTTTGCGGCCGGCTTGCGGACAATTTTGCGCCTGGCCGGTTTGGCGGCCGCAACCTCGGCTACGGCGGCATCGGCCAAATCTTCCAACTGCCATACGTCTTCCTCCACCCGTTCTTTAGCTGCGGCCAGTTGGGCTTCTAACTTTCCGTCTTTTCTGCCTAAAAATAAGTGGCGCGAAAGGTTATCCACAAAGCCGCCGCGTGAATTTTCGCCGTAAACTTTTTCATACCAATACATGCCCAGCCATATACCGTACCATCCGCCGAACATTAAAGTCAGGGTTAAAGTAAAATAATCTATGGCTAAAAACTGGTAATAGCTTAGGTCGGTAGTAATAACACCCGCGGCCAGAAGGTAAAGATAGAAAAAAACCACGCTGCGGTGAAGTATTAAAAATAACATTACCCCAAGCAGGGCTGTTAAAAAAATATAAAAAGACTTTTTTGGCATTTTTGTTTCGGCTAAATTTAAATGGTTTTGATTTTATTATAGAACTTTTTTATAGATTTGGCAAATATTCGATATTCGTCAATATATCGAATCTACGAATTAGCCGAATCCACGAATGCTCTGCGAAGCAGCGAATTCGTAATTTCGTAGACCTTCGCAGATTCGTTCCGTTCGTTGATTCGATATATTAATATTATTTTGCGCTTAATATGCTCTTTTTATAGCTGTCGAGGTTGTCCAGCGCCACGCCTGTACCTTTTGCCACGCAGAGCAGGGGCTCTTCGGCCAAAAAGCAGGGCACGCCTACGCTTTGGGAAATATAGTGTTCTAAGTTGCGGAGCAAAGCCGTGCCGCCGGTCATGACCATGCCTTTGTCTATAATGTCAGAGGCAAGTTCCGGGGGCGTTTCCTGAAGCACGTTCTTTACCGCGCGGGCAATTTCCGTCAGGTCGTCCGAAATGGCCTGGACGACCTCGTTGGTGGTAACTGTAACGGTTTTAGGCAATCCGCTAATCATGTCGCGCCCTTTTACTTCCATAACTTCTTCCTCATTCAAACCCAGGGCGCTGCCAATGGTAATTTTAATTTCCTCTGCGGTGCGGTCGCCAATGGCCAAGCCGTGCCTTTTTCTGACAAAATCAATTATGGACTTGTCCAGCCGGTTGCCGGCCACACGCACGGAAGTGGAATTAACAATTCCGCCTAAGCTAA
>JAHFJJ010000005.1 GCA_023245895.1 Candidatus Doudnabacteria bacterium | reverse complement strand
CTCAAAACAAGGGGAATCCTTGCGCAACGCAAGGATTCCCCTTGTTAGTATTATTTTTACCCAATCAAACCGTTCCAATCCGCGGCAAACCGTTCTAAACCTTTATCTGTAAGTTCATGGGCCAAATTGTACTCCTGCCAGGGCTTATCTAAGCCAATTTCCTGATACTGGATCGGTTTTAAATTTGGATTTTTGATTTCATTTGATATTTGAAATTTGTCATTTGAAATTTCTTCCTTCCATTCTTTCAAAACCCTCAAAGGCGAGGTAATAATGTCAGTACCCACCTCAATTGCTCTTACCTGATGTTCAACAGACCTCACAGAAGCAGTCAAAACTTCCACATGACCGTCCCCTGCTTTGTACATTTTTATTATGTTTGATATTAAATCCATGCCGTTCTCCCCCCTGTCATCCAGCCGGCCAATGAAAGGCGAAAGGAAAACCTGGCCCTTTTTAGCCCCCTTTGTTGCCGCGTAAACTGCCGCCGCCTGCTCTTGGCTAAAAACTAGGGTCATATTCACTCTCATACCCTCTTTAACGCTTATTTCAGCGGCTTTTAAGCCTTCAGAGGTGGTTGGATACTTAATATGGGCATTAGGAATCCATTTATTAAATTCCCTGCCCTGTACGAGCATTTCTTCAGCTTTTGTACTGGCGTCGGCATAAACTTCGACAGATACCGAACCTTGTGGAATTAAAACTGATACTTGGCCTACTATGCCTTTATAAAAATCCAAAAGTTCCTGTTTGGAAAACTTTTTGCCCGCGGTTTGGGGATTTTTAGCAATTAGGGATGGGTTAGTTGTTTGGCCGTCCAAAAAACCTAAAATTGATAGCGCTTGCTTAGTTTCCGCCGGGTCGCCGCTGTCTAAAAATATTTTGGTTGTAAGACTTGATGGCTTCATATTTTATGGCTTAATAGTAACAAACATGCTAGAATTTTTAAGTAAGGAGGAAAACTCAATGCGACAGACAAACAGCAGTTGGTTGATGCTTGGGCTGGCCGCGGTTGTGCTGATGTTGGCGCTCCCGCCGAACGGTTTTGCCCAAGATAATACTAACGCCGACGACGAAGCTCTCGGAGCTGTAACCGGTGATGCCCTGCAAACAAGCGAAGCCGCCGCCTTGGAGCCTGTGCCAAAGCAACCATATGTGTCTATGCTAATTACTTTCGACGTCCCTATACTAGGTGATGGCGGCTTGGACTTCGACGCTGGCGGCATCTCGCCGTTAGCCGAGAAAAATGTGGGGACTATAGATACATCACCAGGCCTTTTCTTCGGAGGAATCTGGTTAGCAACCGAACCATTAATCGCCGGCGGCGTAAAAGGCGATCTGTTGGGCTACATGCTATTTGTAGCGACTCTGGGTAATGCCGACTTGGACCAAGGCACTCCCGCGCCTATGCCGAAACCAAACCATCTCCGACCGGTAGGGTTGCCGGCAACCAACGACGCCTCTGTAAAAGCTCGTCTGGCCGCTGGTTTCTAAGCTACTCTGCGGCGACGGAAGCCATTGCGCGACTACCCAACGCGGTCCGGATTATGCTTTTCCGGGCCGCTTTAATTTAGAAAAAGTCCGTAATCTTAGAATAAATTTCAATCTGCTCGTAAGCTTCCTCGGCGTTATCCACCAACTTATATATATCCATATCTTTTTCGTCTATGGCGTGTTCTTTTTCATAGACCGTGGTTTTTATCCAATCCAGCAAAGGCTGCCAGAACTCTTTGTTCACCAAAACAATGGCCACGGGGTTAATTTTCCCGGTCTGGGTCAGCGTAACCATTTCAAAAAATTCATCCAAAGTGCCAAAACCGCCGGGGAAAAAAACATAAATGTGGGAAGCGTATTCCAGCATGACTTTCCTGGTAAAAAAATAGGAAAAGTCTTCGGAATCCTTAACATAGTCGTTGGTGCGCTGTTCAAAAGGCAAAAGTATATTAATGCCTACAGATTGGCCTTTGGCCTCATAAGCGCCCTTATTGGCCGCCTCCATAATGCCCGGCCCGCCGCCGGTCATAATGGCAAAACCAGCCTTAGACAACTTATAAGCCAATTTGGTGGCTTCTTCGTAAACGCCGTTTTGCAGTCCCAGACGCGCGCTGCCCATAATACTCACGGCCTTTTTGTATTTGCTTAAAAATTTAAAACCCCTAACGAACTCGTCGTTAATCTTTTTTATCATCCACTCCGGGATTTTTTTTACGCTCCCCTTGCGCACCTTTTCCAGGTGTTCTAAAGGCTTAAATTTGGGTTTTTCTTCTTGTGCCATAGTTTCAGGTTATAGGTTATAGCGGCCAGTATAGTTATAAGTAGATGGTTATTAGTTGCTTACCCCTTCTTACCAATTAGATACCGGACGCTATAACTAATAACTTATTACTTCTTTAATTAATATCTCTTCGCCATTTCGGAAAGCGGAATGGGTTGATAATCTCCGGCATGGCCTGCCTGTCCAAAATCTACCATGCGCTTCTCTACCATTTTTTGCATGGCTTCACGCGCCGGCTTCATATAGTCTCTCGGATCAAAGTCTCCCGGATGCTCAACAAAATGTTTGCGGATTGCGCCGGTTATGGCCAATCGACTGTCGGTATCCACATTTACTTTGCGGACGCCGTTTTTAATTCCTAACTGGATTTCTTCAATAGGCACTCCCCATGTCTGTTTAAGCTGGCCGCCGTATTTATTCACAATATCCTGAAGCTCCTGCGGCACGCTGGAGGAACCGTGCATAACCAAATGCGTATCCGGCAGGCGCTTATGGATTTCAATTATTAGGTTCATGGCTAAAATCGCCGCGTCCGGCTTGCGGGTAAATTTGTAAGCGCCATGGCTGGTGCCAATAGCTACTGCCAAAGCATCAACTCCCGTGCGCTTAACAAATTCTACTGCCTGGTCAGGGTCAGTCAACCTTGACTGGCCGCTGCCGTGGCCGTCTTCAATGCCGCCAATACAGCCCAGCTCCCCTTCCACGCTGGCGCCTTTTTTGTGGGCATAGTCAACAACTTCCTTAGTAACCTTAACATTATATTCAAAATCCGAAGGTGTTTTACCGTCTTCCAAAAGCGAGCCGTCCATCATGGCGCTGGTAAAACCCATGTCTATGGCCGATAGACAGGTTTGCGCGCTGTTGCCGTGGTCCTGATGTAAAACTATTGGAATTTCCGGGTAAAGTTCAGTCGCCGCAAGCATTAAATGGTACAAGAACCTATCATTTGTATATTTACGCGCGCCGCGGCTGGCCTGAACTATAGCAGGCGATTTGGTTGCCCTAGCGGCTTCCATAATAGCCTGTATCTGCTCCATATTATTTACATTAAAAGCCCCTACCCCATAACCTCCTTTGCCTGCTTCATCTAACACCTGCCTTAAAGTAACTAATGGCATATTTTTATTTACGACATTTACTATCATACTACTGTGTATGATAGTGTTTGCTTAATTATTTCTCTTTATGATGCGTAGTAATGTAACGGATAGTACCGCTGAGTCCGCGTATGACTATGGAATGAGTGATAATTGTGTCGCCATAAACCCTTATACCGTCTAAAAGCGGACCGTCGATTATGCCCGTAGCAGTAAAAGTTAAAGTTTTGCCCTTGGCTAAATCGTTAGCACTATAAACTCTGTTGTCATTAAGTCCTGCCTTTTTAAGCAACTGATAATGCGATTCTTTTTGCGGGGCAAAACGCGCGAATATTTGTCCGCCCAATATTTTAATAGCTGTCGCGGCTAAAACTGCTTCTGCGGATGCGCCAATGCCCATTAGAAGGTCAATGCCCGAATCCGGCATGCTGGGTGCAATGGCCCCGGCTACGTCACCGTCTGTAATAAGGCGAACGCGGGCGCCTGTTTTTCTAATTTGGCTGATGAGTTGCTTATGGCGCTCCCTGTCCATTACGCAAACGGTAACATCAGGAACTTTCTTGCCTAATGCTTTTGCCACGTGTTCTATGTTAACTTTAACCGGCGCGCCCATTTTTATTACCTTAACCGCTTTAGGCCCCACCGCCAACTTTTCCATATAAGTATCAGGCGCGCTAAGCAAAGAACCGCGTGCTCCCGCCGCAATGACCGCAATAGCGTTATAACGCCCGTAGGCAACGCTATCCGTGCATTCTAAGGGGTCTACAGCCAAATCCAGGGCCGGGCCCTTGCCTGTGCCGACTTTTTCGCCCGTGTACAATTCCGGCGCTTCGTCCTTGCTGCCCTCGCCAATAACCACTTTGCCCGCAAAATCAATCTGGTTAAACCTATCCCGCATTTCATCCACTGCCGCGCCATCGGCCTTTTTGACGTCGCCCTTGCCAATCCATTTAGAAGCCGCAATAGCAGCGGCCTCTGTAACTCGAACGAATTCTAAAGCTAAATTCCTGTCCATAAACAGAGTTGGTTATATTTCAAACATTTCATGAATTAATAAGTCCCTAAGGCTCTTTCCGCCTTTTTCATAACTTGGTTTTCTACCCCTGCGGCCATGGCTGTCATGCATTAACTTCATTCCCCTATTTAACCTGCGGCTTTCAGTTTCGTCCAAGTAACCAAGTCTTGTAGGTTTTTGCTCACTGCCTTTTTCCAAATCTTCAGATTCTGACCTTTCCGGAAAATCATGCTCTGGGATTTCGTCTTCGTCGTCTTCCTTTGGGTAGCCAATATAATCCTTCTCTGCCACTCCTTGTTCCCATTTGGGAACTCCATAATTATGAAATTCTATGCCTTGGTCTTCAAGCTTAGGCAACCAAGCTTTTACTACTTTAAGCCGGGATTTTAAAATTTCTTCCTGGGTATTTCCGGAAGCGGCATGTACTTGTTCTAAAATTTCGTCTCTGGTCTGCGCGTCCAGCTCGGCAAATACGCCCAACAAGAGCTCCAGTTGATGATGGTCATAACCGCTTATTCCCGCGCGATCCTCGTCAACAATGTTTAAATATCTAGCTTCTGCCTCTCTTAGCTCCCTGCTGGCTTCCGAAGATTGTTCGTCGCTTATCTCTCCCCGGACTTCTTTTCCCAAAAATCCTTTCCCCGTGCGCAAATTGCGCTTGGTTCTTCCGGATAAATAACGGCTGCTGGGGTTAAGCCTGGCGTGACTGGCTTCGTCTTCACCTAAAAATGAATCGTGGGGAAGGAATCTTCCTATTTCAGATGGGGCTTTTGACATTATTATAATTTAAGCTAATTGTTTAATTTGCTTTATAATAGCATTTTTATCTATTTCCTCAAAAGCTAAAAGTTCCTCCGGCTTGCCGCTCTTGGGCATTTTTTTAACAGCAAGGCTTAGCACTAGGCACTTCTTGTCCGCCGAAGCTTCAGCGAAGGTGGAAGCACTTAGCGCTCCTTTAACTGCTTCGCCAATTCCGCCTTCAGGATAAGCATCTTCAACCGTGATAATGGCTTTAGTCTCTCTTGCGGCCTTTAATAAAGTTTCAACATCAAGCGGCTTTACACTGTATAAATCTACTACGCGGATGTTAACTCCCTCTTTTTGCAATTCTTCGTAAGCCGCCAAAGCTTCGTGGACGGTTATGCCTGCGCCAATGACGGTCGCGACATCGTTTGCAGATGATTTTAAAGTTTTGGAGCCGCCGATGGAAAATTCGTCAGTTGATGTATATAGAATCGCGGTGTCCTTCCGCGTAGTCTGAATATAAACATTTCCAAAATGTTTAGCCGCTTCGGCCACTAATTTTTCCGTGGAGATGGCATCGGAGGGATATAGCACAACAGAATCCAAAAGCGTCCTAAACATGGCTATTTCTTCAAGGCCCATTTGCGAAGCCCCGTCTTCGCCAATGGAAACGCCGGCATGGGAGCCGACGAATTTAATGTTGGCCTTGGCGTATTGGGACATACGGATTTGATCGAACGCCCGTGAAAAGAATGCGGCAAAAGTGGAAACAAAAGACACTTTTCCCCTCCGTGAAAAACCCAAAGCCGCTCCCACCATATTCTGCTCCGCGATATACATTTCAAAAAACCTCTCGGGATGGGTTTTCTTAACACTATCGGCAAAAGTTGAATTACTGGTTTCCGCGTCCAAAACTACAACTTGATTATTAGCATCCACCAAATTAGCTAAAGCGTTACCATACGCCTTGCGCGTGGAAACTGGCTTGCCGGATGAATAATCGGTGAAATTTGGCTCCCATCCTCTCCCTTTGGGAGAGGATGTCTCGAGGGCTGTCGAGACAGGTGAGGGTTTTGCAACTTCCCCGATGATACTCTTATCAACCTCCCCCAACTCTTCCAAAGCCTTTTTTAACTCTTCCTGGTTCATGGCCTTGCCATGCCAGCCATCCTTGTCTTCCATAAACGAAACACCCTTGCCCTTTAAAGTTTTGGCAATAATCATCGTGGGTTTTCCTCCCTCTCCCCCTGGGAGAGGGCCGGGGTGAGGGTTAGTGACAGCTTCAAATGCTGATTGTATTTGCCCCAAATCATGTCCATCCACCACCACCGTCTCCCATCCAAACGCCTTAGCCCTGGCTTCATAAACTTCCGTATGGTGGCCGTACATAGTCTCCCCTCTTTGACCCAAACGGTTACAGTCTAAAATCGCGAATAAATTATTCAATTTGTAAAATGACGCACAAGCCATAGCTTCCCACACGCTACCCTCGGCCATTTCAGAATCGCCCAGCAATACAAAAGTGCGATATAACAACCCATCCAGCCTGGCATTTAAAGCCATACCCAAACCCACGGACAAACCCTGACCCAAAGACCCGGTCGGCACTTCCGTAAAAGGAAACTCCAAAGTCGGATGGCCTTCCAGTCGGCTATCAAACTTTCGTAAAGTTAATAGTTCTTCTGGCTCGAGTGCGCGTTTTAATTCCGCCGATGATTCAGCCGACTCGCCCGCCGCAGCCTTGGCGAAGGAGGGCCGCTGACCAGACGCCGCGTACAAAGCATAAAACAAAGGCGAAGCATGGCCTTTGCTAAAAATCAAACGGTCGTTATTCAAATTATCGTGATTCTCCAAATCCGTCCGAAAAAATGCTTCCTTTCCGTGTTCATCCGTTGCGCCCGTTTCCGTGTTCTTCTGTTTTCTACCAAACATTAAAACCGCCATTAAGTCGGTTGCCGACAAAGAAGAAGACGGATGTCCGCTCCCGGCCGCGGTTGTGGAGGTTAGTATATAGTAGCGGATAAGCTTGGCCAGCTGTTCAATATTATTATCCATAAGGCTCAATAAATCGTCTAATTTTAGGGTCTTTCTATTGTAGCCTAAATTTTAAAATCTTCCAAAACCAAAAAACCCAACAAAAAAACGCCCGTACCTCCTCCCCCTCTCCCCCTGGGAGAGGGCCGGGGTGAGGGTTAATAGCAACAAAAAAACGCCCATCTGTGGGCGAGAATTAGGATGGCGTCAGGGAATTTGTGGGTTGGCTTTCCCACAAATTCCCTGACTAAGGCTACGAACAGCTGCCGGAAGGCAGCCAGTAAAACCTTGGTAGTACTATTAGTGTTGTTATTTCTTTTTCGCGGCGTGCCGCTTTCGCGCTGGGCGAGTCGTTAAGATAAACATAAAACCTCGCCGCGAGCCGCATTAGAGCAAGCGTGTTCAGAATCACAAGCAAGGGCAAATGATGCCCCGGCTGGGCCAGCAGAACGATGAGCGTAATAAACGCGAGAATCATCGTTACCGCCAGACTGCCGACTAACAAGCTCTCGGATTCCCTCATAAGGGTATCCTCCTGTAAATGAGACCGCCTCAGACAACTGTGCGTTCCCACCACCCTAAGTATAACCTATATTGGTTACACCCAAAGTGGTGGGCAGAAAGTTGGGAATAAAATTCGCAACTTTCTGCCAATGTCATTGTTGTAGCTTAATTTGGACGCCTTTTCCTCCTGCGTCGGTAATGGTCGCGGCCGGGCAGAATTCCAAACCAACCGGCCTGGAGTCTTTGCAACTATAGTATTGGATGGTGGGCATTACTGCCCGTTGCAAAAAATCATCCAAATTTTTTAGGTCTTTCAGGTAAATCTCGGCCTGCTCCACCTTGCGGGCATCGCTACGGCCTTGGAAATACAATCCCCAACCCAAAATCAAAAAAACCGCCAAAACCATTCGCGGCAAGTGCTTCATCCGTTCCTCCAGGTTAGTCGAAAAATACAATTATTACTCAGCCTCGGGTGAACTGGTAAGATACTTGTCCACGAACTCTGCGAGAGCGGCCATGCGCTTCTCTTCGCTTTGTTCATTGGTCAATCTGACATACAGTGCCCCCCTGGCGTCGACCGGGACAATTTTTCCGCTGTAAGCTTCCAACAAATCGCTAAGCTCCTTAATGCGGCCTACCCGACTCATAGTCTGCTCGCATTTAAGCAGCTTGTCTTTTGCTTTCGCAATCTCCGAAGCGGAAACCGCTTTACTCTTTTTAGCCACTAGACTCCTCCTTATTTCCTAACTCCCAAACCTGCATCCGCCTAAGCGGATCCGAACTTGGGAGTTCAGGGATAGTGAGTATAAATAAATTAATAGTTATACTCACTATCCCGCTGTTGTTGTTATTTCTTTTCCAGCTGCCTTTTTACCAGCTGGATTGCCTGCAGGTAACCGGCCTCTTTCATGTCGGCCAAATTATTAGGCAATGGCTGGACTTCCAAAAACACGTCGCTTGCGTGGTCCCGGCTGAAGCCCTGGGCTAAACTTAGGCAGAGGTTAAAACTCTCCGCCAGCCTTCGCGCGACCTGGCGGAACGCCCCAGAGTCCTTGGGAACATCTTCCAGCCGCTTTAGGCTTTGCAGAAGCTGGTTTCTTTCCAAGTCTCTGTTAATTTTGCCTGCCATTATTTTTCCCTTCCTTTTCTTTCCTTAAAACCAGGTCGTTCGTGCTCCAACCTACGCACACCTCTCGGGTGGTACTCTCAAATAGCGTAAAAAGGTTGTAGGACTTCTCTTCCAACCAGAACATAACCGGGCAGTTGGGTCTCCGTGCTTTGTTAACTTTCAAGCCTTTTTCTGGAATTGCCCGCCCCAGCTCCTGCCAGCCGCCCCGGGTGGTTCGGTCAAAATAGAAAACTGTAAAACTGCCCGACTTGCCGGTATAGCGAACCTCTCCGGTACTAATGTTGCCTTCCAGCATAGCCTCCTTGTCCCGCGAAAGGGTTTCACTTACCAGAAGAAACTTAGCCCGCAAGATTTTAGGGTTGCTCCAATAAATGTATACTTGGCGCTCGGATTCCCTTTCATTGTTCGCCGCCTGAGTCTGGTATACTTGGTTCGCGCCAGCGAAACAAAGGCCCGTAAATAGGCACAAAAACAAAAAAACATCTTTTCTCATGAGGTCCTCCTGCATGTAGTAGACTCCCAAATCTACAAAAAACTATTTACAAACTTGGGAGTCGGAGCGGAAAGTGGTATTTATTCACTTCCCGCTCCTAAGAATCATTGGCTAGTCGTCGTCTTCGTCGTCATGCTTGCCGACTATTACCCGAACCGGCCGCCCGGAAGATTGTTTGCTTTCCGCTTCTTCCTGGCAAGTAATGCACAGCGTCGCCCACGGCACCGCCAGCAGACGCTTTTCGTTTATGTACTCGGAACATCGCAGGCACTCTCCGTACTCGCCGCGGTCCATCCGTTTGAGCGCCTCCTGGATTGACTTCAATCTTTGAAAGTCGCTCTCATGGAGGTTGTAAAGTAGCTCCTTGTTGTGGCTAATCGTGGCCAGTTCACCCTCATCTTCGGTGTTCTCCAGGGTGATTTCCTCTTCGGCCAGCCGGCTCCGGTTGATGGACCGAATTAACTTCTGATACTCCTCAGTCAGCCGCTGTTTGAACTTCTGCACTTTCTTGTCCTGCATGTTTTTCCTGCCTTTCAGATCCGATCAGTTGAGTTGCTAACGTTAACGCGCGCGAAACGAGACAAAAAACTAGCTCCTCCTTTTGGGAACTCCTAAACCCACAATCCGCCGCTTAATGGCTGGCAGATTTACGAACTTAGGAGTTTCGGGATACACGCCAGCTTAGTTGATGTGTATCCCGGTTGATGAAATTACTTTTTCCCGTTCCCTTCCTGGTCCTTGCAGGGAACGCAAAGCGCGGCCCATGGAACCGCATCCAGCCTCTTTTTAGGCATTTCTTCCTCACAACCCAGACAGATTCCGTAGGTGCCATGGTCTATCCGGGCAATGGCCCGAGCGATTGCCGCCGCGACCTTATTGTCGCTTGCGGCCCCACGACTCAACAGCTCCCTATCGTTCTCTGCCTGAGCTATGTCGTCTATGGCCCTTGAGTCAATCCTGGCTGTGGCCGCCCTGACCTTGCGCTTGGCAGAACCAAGGTGTTGTTCCAACTTTGCAACAAGAACCTGCCGGTACTTTTCTATATCACTCTTCTTCAATTTCTACTTCCTCCTGTTATGGTTGGCTTTCAGTTTTCTAGGCGCGTCTGTGTTCCTTGCTTTCGGAACTCCTAAATCTGCAATGAAATTCCAGACTTGGGACTTACAAAAGCCTACAATTTGTTAATGAGGATTATAGCAGAATAACTGCTTATAATAAGATAAAAACCCCTTATTGTCAAGGGTTAATTTTAAGGGCCTTTTGTCGAATGCGCTTTTAAGATTTCCTTCTTAACCAAGCCATTATATGTCTTGTTTAAACTTTGTTCCTTTGCCGGGCATTAGTATTACATCTTTCCTGGAACCCGGGTTTGTAAAATGGGATATCCTGGTATGGCATACCGGGCGAAGCTCTTGAATTGCGTCCCCCACGCAGCCACTGCCTAAATTCAGCGGGTCTTGTTCCGCGTCATTTTCCTTCGGCCAAAAAAACATGCCTCCAACTTGCGCTTCCTTTACAGCCAAATCACTAAATTTGCGCCTTAAAGCGTCCCAATTGTCTTTTGATCCCTTATAACCGTTATCAGGCTCTGCGGTACCGGCCTTTGTTGCAATAACATAAACCGGGCGGGCGCCTGCCGATGAGTTTTCATCTGCCAAAAACTTTTTAGTCGCTTCCAGGTTAGTCTCTTCTTCCATTACAAAAACCGCGAAGTTGTGGTCTGTGTTGGCGGTAACAAACCCAAAGCCGTCCCTTACTTCAGCAAGCCTTTTATAATCGTGCTGGTCGGCCAAAAGCGCTTCGCCTTCGGGCACGTGGTAAATATGGTGAAGCGGGTGGACAAAAAGCGATACCTTGCCGTTCTGCGCGGCAATCCTCGCCTTTAACTCCTCAAGTTCTTCTCCGGAAATTTCCATCAACTCCAAAACTTTTTTTGAGCCAGGGGTTTCTTTTTTTGGTTCAGTATTTAAAAATTCTCCGCCCATAAAATTATTTTGATTTTGCTAATTTTTTTATCTCTTTAATTCTATCTAAGCGTTCCCAAGGCAGGCTAATATCACTCCTGCCAAAGTGGCCATAGGCCGCGGTTTGTTCGTAAATGGGCCTTTCCAGATTTAGTTTGCGGATAATGTCCGACGGTTTTAGCGGGAAAATCTGTTCAACCATTTTTTCCAATTTTGAATCCAAAATTTTTCCGCTACCATAGGTGTCCACAAAAATCGAAACCGGTTTGGCCACGCCAATGGCGTAAGCCAACTGCACCAGGCATTTTTTGGCAAGGCCTGATGCTACTATATTCTTCGCGATGTAGCGGGCGGCATAAGCCGCGCTCCTGTCAACCTTAGTCACGCACTTGCCGGAAAAAGAGCCGCCGCCGTGGGGAGCGTAACCGCCGTAAGTGTCCACAATTATTTTACGGCCCGTAAGCCCGGCATCCGCCGGCGGGCCGCCAAGCACAAACCTGCCGGTGGAGTTAATGTAAATTTGTATATTCTTATTAAACCATTTTCCCAGGACCGGTTTTATGACCTGGCTGGTAATGTCGGCGCGGAGTTTTTCTGTAGTCACGTCTTCGCTGTGGTGCGCCGCGATAACCACCGTCGCCACGCGCTTTGGCTTCCCGCCGATGTATTCTATAGTCACCTGAGATTTTCCATCCGGCCTAAGGTAAGGCAATTTTTGATTCTTCCTGACTTCCGCCAGCTTGCGGGTTAATTTATGCGCCAGCGATATTGGCAAAGGCATAAGCTCTTTGGTTTCATCGCAGGCAAAACCAAACATCAAACCCTGGTCGCCCGCGCCCATCTCCTTAAATTCGCCCTTTCCTTCATCCACTCCCTGGGCAATGTCGGGCGACTGTTCGTGCAGGGTGGATATTACGCCGACATCACTATAACAAAAACCATACTCGGGTTTGTCGTAGCCAATTTTTTTGAGCGTGCGCCTAACCACGGCCTGGATATCAACGTAAGCTTTGGTGCGCGCTTCCCCGCCCACCAATACCAAACCCGTGGTGGCAAAGCACTCAATGCCCGCGTGCGCCTTTTTGTCATGCCTTAACATTTCGTCGTAAATGGCATCGCTAATTTGGTCGCAAACTTTGTCCGGATGCCCTTCGGTTACGGATTCGGAAGTAAAAAGTTTTACCTGATTATTATTTTTCATTAAAAAAATCCCTTTTTTTATCCTCTGTGCCTTGTTCCCTCTCCCTCTGGGAGAGGGCTAGGGTGAGGGTTCCAAAGATAGCACCTTGCAAAAGGTAGGAACTTAATTCTTAAGCAGGTTGCCGCCCCCGCCTTGGCGGGGAACTCTTGATAACTAATTATACAATTTTAAATATTATAATCTTTTTAAAAACTTCTTTCAACATCCCTAAAATATTTTCGGGGACTGGCAGGCGTAAAACCCGGCGCAGTCCCCGACTGGTTGTTGTAGAGTCAAACAGGCACACCCAACCATGCCGGCCAAATATTTGGCACTACAGGCGTCTCCTTATCCTTACTGGGCTTAAATCCGCCCCGCCCACGCTTCGGCATTTCGCTACCAGGCAGAGGGCACCGCACAGACCCCGCGTTGGGATACCCGCCGCAGGGGGATTCATTAAAAAGCCCCAGCGGCCTTTTCTTTGAAGCAGGAAGCGGCTTAATCTCCTGCAGGCCCCGTATGTAAGGCCTGGTATCCTGTATGCACGTCCCAAACTTGCAAGCGCCAACCTTAGCACCACATCCACCGCACAGTAACACAATCATCACAGCCATCAACAAAAACCTTTTCATCTCCACATCCTTTCATTGTTTAGGTCTGTTTCGGGGCAAGGGGCTTACTCCTCCTTCAGAATGCAAACCTAATTGTTCCAAGTCTATCCCCTAGCGGGCAAATAATCAAGTGGGTGGCAAAAGCGAACTTATTTATAAAAAAAGCGTTATACCTAAGCAGATATCCTTTATAAAAAAATTAAATTTACCTTAATGTATATGTGGCTAATTATTACACTCACAATCGTTTTTATTTGCCTGGTTGTAGCCAGCGTAGAAACCGTAAGTGAGAACACCGTTTATGTGGTTGAATTTTTCGGCAAATTCAGCCGCATTATGCGCGCGGGCTTAAATTTTAGGGTGCCTCTTTTGGAGCGAGTAATGGAGGCCGTTACTTTAAAACAGCAAAACTTTACCCTAACTGACCGCTACCATACTCAGGATAAAATGCTTATAGACGTTTCCGCTAATATAATTTTTTCCGTCATCCCCACCCTGGAAGGGGTTAAAAAATATACCTACACCCTGCACAACCGAGAAAAGACAATTGCCACAACCATAGAAAACGCCCTTCGCCTTTCAATTGCCGTCAGGAGTTATGATGATGTTCTGGAAAAAAAGGAAGCCATAACCCACGACGTCTGGGAAGACCTAAAAACCCAGTTCTCCGACTGGGGCGTTGAAATTAACAGTTTCCAAATAGTCAGCGTGCATTTGGTGAATGCCTTTTAAGCGCATTTCAAAATTATCAAAAAACCGCCCCTTAACCTTATAGGGCGGTTTTTTATAAATTTTAATCCACCACTAAGACCTCTGCCTTATTCCTGGAAAGATTAAACGACTGCCACGGCTGTTTGGAATATCGTTCTTTTTTACTTTTTAATATTTCCCGCGCCGCTTCCGGCAGGCTTCGGCCGTATTTATTTAAGTAGCCTTCGTATTGCAAAAGCTTGGCAATTTCAGGAATGGCATCGGCTGAAAGGGTAGAAAGGTATTTGGTGTCCAGCAATCCGGCCTTGGCGAACTGCTCTATGTTCTTTTTGGCAATAAAAGCGTCCGGGTTAAGCGCGTTCCAAAAAACAAAAAAGCCAATTACCAGCATTAAAGACCAAAAAGCCAAAAAACTTTCCGGCAAAAACTTCCATAGCTTGTAATACAGCAATAAAAATATCACCGACAGCCAGACTATAAAGCTCTGCACCAGCAAACGCAGTAAGGTAAAACCGTAAGCATGCTCGTACAAGGAAAGCCGGGTAAAAGCCGAAACCATCATTATTAAAAGCAAACCAACCAAACAGCCGCTTAAAACTTTAAAAAATCCGTAATGGCCCGCGGGCCTCTTTTCAATATACTTTTCGCTGCCAAAAATAAGGGCGAAACTCAAAATTGCCACGGCAACCAATTCTCCAAAACCCTTGTGGGCGTAATCGGCGTAAGTATAACCCAGGCCGGTTATTGCCTGCTGGCCGGCGAACAAATATTTTATTTGGATGAATACAAAAACCGCGAACAAAAAGTTTAACGCGCCCAGCAGTATGCCCGCTTCTATCTTCCCAAAACGGTAGCCTGTTTCTTTAGCCACCTGGGGAACAGGCGCGGGACTGCTGTTTTGGAAAAGATAGGAATAAGTTCCCAGCCAAATAAAAGCAAAAAAGATAACCCAAAAATAATGGCCAAAATTGCTAAAATCCATTTGCCAGCTGAATAAACCAGATACCAGCCGGCCAAAAACCAAATCCGCGGAAGAAAGCAAAATAATAAAAAAGAAAACAATCGGCAGGGTAACAACCAGCCCCTTTAAAATCTGGGCTGTAGATTCCCGGTCTTTGGCCCGCTTGCCTATGGAAATTAATTGGGCCAGACTGCCAAGGCCCGCCGCCAAATACCTCAAAGGCAATTCAACCGCGGTTTTTAAAAAATCAAACAGCCTGTAGTCCTTTAAGCTTCTCCCGACTACACTGCCGGCAAAAATAAGCAGTAAACCCAGCGCGGCAACCACATTCCAAAAACTTAAAAAGTTACTGTCCCTTATGGCCAGCATAAGGGAGAAGAACACAATGGGCAAAGCCAGCAATTTTAAAGAGCGGCTGGTGGTTTTGTAAAAAGACAAACCCAGAAAATCGGCAAAAAAATAAAACCCCGCCAGCAGTAAGCCCACATATATGACAAAAGAAATCCCGGGCATCTTGCCAAAAAAAAGCACATCCCAAACCACGCCCAAAAACAGGGAAGCAACCGCTACCAACAAAAGTTGTTTGTACGATAATTTCATAAAATAACTTTTGTCATTTATTTATTTTTTAATTTCTTCAGTAGTAAGCGGCACATCTGTGCGCCTTACAATTATCATGCTACCGGGATTTTTCCGATAATTGGCTTCTATATATTTATAAATAATTTAATTAGCTTAATTCTTATTAACATTATAACAAAAAACACCTGCCATTAACAGGTGTTTTTTGTGGAGCGGAATACGGGAATCGAACCCGTGCCACCAGCTTGGAAGGCTAGCGTACTACCATTATACGAATTCCGCGTCAAAGGCGATGGCAGGCGGGGGAAGCTGCAGATTTTAAAGCATTATACAATGTCCGCAAAATTTATAAAACCCGGGTTTCTATTTTTCCGGCGGAATACTGGTGAATAAGCGACGCCAGTAATGTCTGGTAAGGAATGCCTTTTCCCACAGCTAGGGATTTAATTTTTAACAAATCCGCCTCTGAAATCCTTAAATTTATATTTTTAGTCTTATCTAAAGAAGCGCGGGCATAATCTCCTAGACGTTTAATTTCCTTTTTAAGATTGGGGGCAGACTTAAACTTACCCTGTTCGTAGGCCTTAAGTAATGCTTTTTCTTCCGGGTCCAGTTCAATATATTTCATAAAATTATTAATAAATTAAATTTTTAAGTACTTTTTAGTTGCTTTACGACTTGGAAAAATTGTCTTTAAAAAAATTTTTTCATCTTCTTCCACAAAAGGACATAAATATACATACTGGCCAATATTTACCGCATACATTTTTTGCGTTGGGTATTTTTGCTTATTAGGACTCTCAAGAACATCCAATACACGATCTTCAGCAAAAGCTAAGGTAATATCTTCAAAGCCCACCCCCCTTTCGTCCTTTAAACGCTTATTTTTCTCTTCATCCCAATCAAAATACTTCATAATCCCATAATATGACAAAACATACGTTTTGTCAAGGGCATAGCCGGCACTTAAAAAGCCCCTCTCTAGAAAGGGCTTTTTGTATCCGTGTTAATCCGTTTCTGATTCGTGTTGATTTGTCTAATTATGGTCTTAACTTAACCGCTTCCTTAAACGCTTCGCCGGCTTTAAACTTTGGGGTGTTGAGTTCAGGTATGGTTATCTTTTGCGATGGATTGCGCGGGTTTACACCAATCCTGGAAGCACGGTGGGAAACGCTAAACTGGCCAAAACCGGAAATGTTGACCTTGTCGCCTTCGCGGAGTTTGTCGTAAATCATGCCGACAAAAGTATTTACAAACCTTTCGGCTTCGCTGTGGGTAATGCTTAATTTTGCGGCTAATTGTTCTGTAAGTTGTAGTTTATTCATAATGTTTATCCTTTTTTCCCCCTGCCTACCGGCAGGCAGGCGCCTTTATGGGGCTTATTAATTTATTTTTATATATCTGGCAAAATCTATTATCAGTATAGCAAATTTGAAAAAAGATTGCCAGTTTGAGCCCAAAATTTTATCCTCACACTTTATAACGGCGAAAATTGGCTTTTGTTACAAGGTTTTCATATTATGGAAACTTCTACTAAATACTAAAAAGACCCGCCATAGCAGGTCTGTTAGTTTAATATTTTAGTTTAAGTTTCGCCTGCCTGCCGTAGGCAGATATTTTAGTAGGGGCTATGCCTTCTCTTCTATCCCCGCTTCTTTGTATAGCGCGCCAAGCACGCCATTTACAAATTTCCCGGATGACTCTCCGCCGAATGTTTTGCCCAGCTCCACCGCCTCGTTAATTGCTACCTTGGGCGGCACTTGTTTTAAAAACATTAGTTCGTAAACGCCAATGCGCAGGACGTTCCTGTCAACGGGCGGAATTTGGTCTATGGGCCACTCCGGCGCGTGCTTGGTAATAATTTCATCTATGGCAGGCAAATTTTTTTGAACGCCGTCCGCCAGTTCAAAAATAAAACTACTCTCTTCGTTGGCTCCCGAAAATTCCTTAATATGGTTTTTTACAATACCTGCCAAGTCTTCATCGCGTCCGTTAAAATCCCATTCAAAGAGGGATTGCATTGCTATTGTGCGTGATAGGTGCCTGTTAGCCATAAAATTAAAGAACCAAGAATCAAGATGCCAAGACCCAACTAAATTCCAAGGTTTAAAATTTTAAATTTTCCGCCAGTGGCGGATCCGCCTCCGGCGGAAAAAATTGGTTCTTTTTTGATTCTTGTTTTCTTGGGTCTTGGTTCTTATTTAGTAACTTTCCTGCCTTTATAATACCCGCAATTTTTGCAAGGCAAATGCGGCATAACCGGTTGCCCGCAATTTTTGCAAACCGCGAAAGATTTTGCTTTTAAAGCGTGGTGGCTGCGGCGCTGGTTGCGGCCGCTGCGGGTTTTGTGCTTTTTAGGGACGCCCATGAATTTTCTCCAGAAAATTCACCCCGAGCGAATCCGCCTTTGGCGGATAGTCGAGGGGTGAAATTAAATTTAAAAATTATAAAGTGAAACAATTATAGCTAAAAAAGATATTTTAGTCAAACCCGGATAAAAAAGAACGAGGCTAAGCGCTCGGCGCTTATGCCTCGTTAGGGGTAGCCGTTTTTGGCTTTACCGCGGAGTATTGGTTCGCGGCGTCTTGCCCCGCCGGTTAAAAATCAGGCCCACCACAACTGCTACAATTATGCCTACGAACACAAACAACATATTAAAGAGCGTAAGAATAGCCAACCTATCTGCGGCCTTAGGTTCAACCAACATGGCCGAGCCCAAGACTACAACAGGAAAGGCCACAAAGGCATACTTCTTAAGGAAAGGCGATGCATTGCGATCCAAGTGCAAAAACACAAAAGCCATGCCAAAGACAAAACACAAAACAAAAGTCCACACTCTTTGTTCCTCCTAAAGTTGCCTTTTTTCAGGCTTATCTTTTTCCGCTATTGTGTATGCGGAAACTGCGGTAAAGTATGCCAGCAAAAGCAGTATGGGCTCATACCATCCGTGCTCAATGCGGTTGCATAGGGCAATTTCCGATACTGCCAGCGTTAAAAAACAAATGAATGAAGAAACCGCGAATAGAACCACCGGCAGTTTAACTTGCCTGCTCATTTATACCTCCTTTGCAAAAAATTCGCTCCCAAAAATTGCCTACGAAACCCCCCGCGTAATCTTCACTGGCAAATTTTGACAAGGGACAAACCACTTAAATAGTTTGTCCCTTATTGCGTTTCTCGACCCATTGGTGCACATTTATAAACCCAACCGCGCCCCAAAAATGGGCTATCGTACCGGCAACAATGCACCATAATAACTGCCCGGCTCCTTTAGGCTCGCAGCACACAATCACTGACAAAATTGCAGCTAACAGACAAAGCCGACATAGCGACTTTTTTTGCTTTTCCTTAAGCACGAGCTTGGCAAACAAGCCAGATGCTAAACCTAAAATAAAAGCAAAACGTAAAACGTAAAGCATATCCATAATTCCTCCCTGTTGTGTTTCCCAAAAACTGCCGACGAAACCCGTGCAGGAACCCATCCTTAAAAGGACGGATACGCGTTTCGCTGGCAGATTTTGGGACGGGAATAATCCCGCTTACTATTATAACTTGTTTAAAAATTTTGGGGGAATTTCTAAATGATTACTCACTTAAAAACTCCCCCATTCGCAGTCGGCGTACTACCGAACTACTTCTTTTTTTTGCGTCCCGGTTTCTTCTTCGCGTTCGCGGATTTCTTGACCGCGCGTTTTTCCGCTGGCGGTTCCGGAGCCGGTGAAGGCTTAGTCGGGCAGTTGCGCGCGTCGTGTTCTGCGCTCTGGCACACGCCGCACTTGCGCTTGCCCTTTCTTCCCCGCCGTTTTGACGCCGCTTTAGCGGGCACCGGAGCGGCAACCTGAGGCTTCTCCCCCCGAGGGAAAAAGAACACAATCTGGTCGTCCGGAACCTTGGGGTCTCCAGCTTGTACAAGTGTAATTGCCCGGACTCTGTCTGCACGCCTTGAGGAATCCCGTCCAGAGTAAAGCATCTGAGACGCCATAAGCTCAAAACGTTTCACAAACCTGCCCAGACCCCGGACTTCTTCTTCCGCAGCCTCTCTTGCACGCCGTTCGTTGTCAAGCATCGCCTGCGCCTCATCCATGAGCCCAGGCAATACAACTTCCACAAGAAGTTGCCTGGATATCAATCGTGTAACGTCGACATGGAAAGACCTTAGCCCCGTGCCGCTCAAAACAAAAAAAGGCCGAAGCTCTTTCGTATTTTCTTTCTGATTGTCTATCGTCGAATCCTCCATCTACCCTCCTTAACCTCCTCTCAAAATAAATCACTGCACTTTTTTCAAAGTGCCCGTGCCTACTCTGAAGGCCTTAAGTCCCCAAAACAAAAAGGGCCTAAGGCCCTCAGAGTATTAATTTTTTAAGAGAAGGAGTTTGGCGACAACCTAGATAACTATTTTGCCGCCATACTCCTTGCCTTAATTCTTGCTACATACTACCTACTACTAGCTAATTACTTCCACAATAGTGAGTCTTAGAGATGCGGGTCACGACATCATCAGATGTCTATAAAGTTTTACCCTCCTAAGCCTCACGACTGTATAAGCAATCTTCTGTCTGCATTCGTAGCCATTCGTTGATTCGTCCCATTCGCAGATTCGATATATTTAACATCCGCCTTCGCTAAAGCTTCGGCGGATTAATTCACTATTAATAATTTAATTAATGTGAATTAAAAAACCGTAAACTCAAACACTTAAGAACGTTAGTAAAAATATTCTTGTGGAGTATACGGCTTTTTTAAGAGTCCGTTTCATAAATTGCTTTCGTAGCGAAATTCTAAAATTTTGAGCGAAAAACCTGAAGAGAAGCGAGGCGATGCCTTGCGCATCGGTGAGCTTCTATGAAGGTTTTGCAGCCAAAATTTTAGAATTGCAGCCGAAATGAATTTTTGAAACGGGCTCATTAGCGCCCCCAATCCGGGTTAACGAAATTAGGAGCATAAGCGTCCTTACATCAATCTCCATCAAAGTAGTCCTAGGATAAATGATTCTCTAAAATATCTGTATGATGTGAAAATTTTATTCTGCAATCAACTTGGTGAAGATTGATGTAAGGGCGATATCCGTATGTTCTCCTGCAAAAACATATAGATTATTGGATTTTTAAAGATGTACGCCTTTCTTGTCCGCAGCAGCTTTAGCGGAGGAGGATTTAGCGTAACTAGACAGTATACTCTAAAATGACCCTTTTGTCAAGCCTATTTAGCCAATATGTCCTATTTTTGTCTTATTTATGAGCAAAAAATTTTACCAGCTAATCAAAAAGCCCCGCTTTAAACGAGGCTTTTGTCTTTTCCTATTCTCTATGCACTAAGCACTATTCACTAGTCCTAATACATCCCCCCCATGCCGCCCATTCCACCGGGCATGCCGCCGGCAGGAGCTTCGGATTTCGGTTCCGGTTTGTCTACGACTATGGCTTCACTTGTAACTAAAGTGGAGGCAATTGATACCGCGTTTTCCAAAGCAAGCCTGGTAACTTTAACCGGGTCTACAATGCCAGCCTTCATTAAATCTTTTTTGCCCTTGGCCCAGTTCATTTCGTCAAAGTCCATAAAGTCATAGCCTTCATGCTCGCCGGAAGACTGGACATAACTTACGATTCCTGATGGTTCAACGCCGGTATTCTCGGCAATCTGCCTTAAGGGAGCTTCTAAAGCTTTACGGATTATCATGGCGCCTAATTTTTCGTTTTCGGAAAAATGATTTCCCTGCGAAACCGCCTGCTCAAGCAAAGGCGCAATTTTTGCCAAAGCCGCGCCGCCGCCAATTACAATGCCTTCTTCAACTGCCGCGCGCGTGGCATTTAAAGCGTCCTCAATCTTAAACTTCTTGGCTTTCATTTCGGTTTCCGTAAAAGCGCCAACCTTAATTACGCCTACGCCGCCGGCCAAACGGGCCATGCGTTCCTGGAGTTTCTCTTTGTCAAAATCCGATGTAGATTCTTTGTGTTCGGCTTTAATTTGGTTTACTCTGTCCTCAATTTTCTTTTTGTCGCCATGGCCGTCCACAATAGTGGTATTTTCTTTGGTGGCAATAACTTTGCGCGCCTTGCCCAAATGTTCAACTTCGGTTTTATCCAGCTTCAAGCCCAAGTCTTCCGTAATTACCGTGCCGCCGGTTAAGACCGCAATATCCTGCAGCATTTCCTTGCGCCTGTCGCCAAAACCCGGGGCTTTAACCGCCAGCACGCTAAAGGTGCCGCGCAGTTTATTTAAAATAAATGTAGTTAAGGCTTCACCTTCCACTTCATCGGCAATAATGACAATTTCTTTTTTGCCGCTTTGGGCCACCTTTTCAAGCAAAGGTAAAATTTCCTGGACAGATGAAACTTTTTTGTCGGTGATGAGGATATACGGGTCTTCCCAAACTGCTTCCATTCTTTCGGCGTTAGTTACCATATACGGCGAAACAAAGCCTTTATCAAAGCGCATACCTTTTACGACTTCTTTTTGTAAGCCCACGGTCTGGCCTTCTTCTACTGTAATAACGCCGTCGTGGCCGACTTCTTCCATGGCTTCTGCAATCAGTTTTCCGACTTCCGGGTCGAGCGATGAGATAGTCGCAACCTGCTCAATGCCTTCTTTGCCTTTAACTTCTTTTTTAACTTTGTTAAGTTCCGCGACAACAAATTTTACGGCCTTGTCCATGCCGCGCTTCATGTCATTGGCTTTGTAAGGGTTGCGCTTTAACATTTCAAAACCGTCTTCTATCATTTTTTGCGCCAAAACCGTAGCCGTGGTGGTCCCGTCGCCAGCCGCGTCATTAGTTTTATTGGCCACTTCCTGGATTAAAGACGCGCCCACGTTTTCAAATTTGTCTTCAAGTTCAATGTCCTTGGCCACGGTAACACCGTCATCTGTTATAGATGGAGAGCCGTAGCCTTTATCCAAAATAACCGTCCGCCCTGTGGGGCCCAAAGTAACTTTAACCACGTCCGCGGCTTTGTCCACGCCGGCTTTAATAGCCTGCTTGGCTTCTAAACCATATTTGATAATTTTGCTCATAAATTCCTTTTATGTAAACCCCAAGACCCAAGATGCCAAGATCCAAATAAATTCCAAGGTCTAAATTTTAAAATTTTAAACTTGGTTCTTTTTTGGTTCTTGCGATCTTGATTCTTGGTTCTTATTCAATTAATGCTAAAATATCGCTATCATCCTTCTCTTTCCCGACATATAAAATTTTGTATTCTTCTTTTTTGCCGTCCTCGTCTATTTCCACTTCCTCCCCGGCGTATTTGCCGAAGACAACAGTGTCGCCTACTTTTAAGCCGAGTCCTGCTATTTCACTGCCGTTGCCCAATTCCACAATTTTGCCCTGGGCTTTTTTTTCTTTATCCGCCGTGTCCGGCAAAACAATGCCGCTCTTGGTGACTTCCTCGCTGGAAAGCTGTTTTACCAGAACGCGGTTGCCTAAAGGTTTAACTTTCATAGCTACTCCTTCGTCGTAAATTCCAAGATCCAAGATGCCAAGATCCAAGCAAATTCCAAGTTTTAAAATTTCAAACTTGGCTCTTCCTTGGTTCTTGCGGTCTTGATTCTTGGTTCTTAATTATCTTATTTGATATTATAGTATTTTTTATCACTCTGTCAAGGGGAGTGATAAGGCCATTATAAACCCTGTTTACAGGCCCTTGGGAGTATGCGGGATGATAATTTTTGCATCATTTCCGGCCGTTTCCAAGGAGTTTGGCGACAATAAAAAAATAAACTTGCCGGAAAATAAATTAGGCCATTGCTTTAATAAAAAAGTTTTTATAAAACGCGGCGTATAACGCGAAGGAATAATCCCTCCGCCCATAAAATTATACTGGGATGCCGCCACTTTCCATCCGTTTTGAGAAAACATGACCTTAAGTTCCGGCAAAGAAAAAAACCGGATATGCGCGTAAGACCAGGCCTTCTGGTTGTGGCGCAGGTTGTCCCAGTGCACTATCCCCTTGCCGAATAAAACGCGCAGGCGCTGGCGCAAATCAAAATGGTTAGGCACGCCGAAAATTAATTTGCCCGCGGGTTTTAAAACCCTTTTAGCTTGCTTTAAAATATGTTCGGGGTCTTCAAGATGCTCGGCAACGTCCAGGCATATCACCAAATCAAAACTGCCTTCTTGTACTGGCCACTGCTTGCTGATATCCGATGGTATTACCCACGCTTCTTTTGTTGCTTCAAGATTTATATCCAAACCCACAACCTGATGTCCTAAGGAAAGAAGTTTTTTACCCAGCGCCCCGCCGCCGGAGCCAATATCTAAAATTTGTAATTTAGTCCCGCTTTCAAAATCCAAAAGCCGCCTGACTTTTTCATAGGTTTGAGAAGCGTCAAAAGTTTTGTGGAGCTGATGAAGGTCGGTTTGGCGCATAAAATTTTTATGTCCTACTGCTATGTTATACTATCTTTATGGACTCATACAATAGCCAACTGGGCAGCCGCCAGTACGAGGACTTTACTAACTCCGAGAGCGGACAATTCCAGCAAAAGATATTGCTGGACTACATTTTGGCTTCCCTGGATAGAAATCCCAAGCAAAAAATTCTGGACGCCGGCTGTGGTTCAGGTTGGCTTACTCATGCCCTGGCCGGGCTGTTTGCCGATGTTTGCGGCTGTGATGCCTCGGCTGAACTTATTGCTTATGCCAAAAATAAATATCCAAAACAGGAATTTTTGGTTTGCGACTTAACCGCGAACTTGCCTTTTGAAAAAAATTCGGTTGATGCTATAGTTGCCAACATGTCGCTTCACGATATGGACAATGTGCCTCAAGCTTTGGAAAATTTTAAACTGATAACCAAACCCGGGGGCAAACTGGTCATCACTATTTCTAACCCATACTACTCATTACCTGTCGGAGTTTGGAAGCGCGGCATTTTAGGACGCCTGCTTTTAAAAAAACCCAAACTTTTGCTTAGGCCTTACTTTTATTTTAAAAATAAAACCGACAGGAAATTCGGCTGGGGCGATAACATTACTTCCCATTTTTACAGCCTGGCCGAATACATAAATTGGGCGGTAGATAATGGTTTTGCCTTAACACAAATGCGGGAAATCCAGGCCAAAACCGACAGCCCAAATTTTAACCTGCAATACCAGCTTTACCGTTTTCCCTACATTTTATTGCTGGAATTCAAAAAATCTAATTTTATAAAATAGCAGGAATTTGACGGCCGTCAAATTCCTGCTATTCAAATAAAAACTTTTGGAGAAGTTCTTGTTGCTTGCTTTCGGGATGGAAAGAAAGCTCATCTTCTTCCACCACAATAAACTTTTCCCGCCGGATTTTGGGCAGCTGCCAGTTTTTTAAAAGCTTTTCCAGCCAACGTCCAAAACTTCCGCTGAGAATTTTTTCAAAAAATCTTTGCACATCAGGCTGTGCGTGAGTGTGGCGTGCCGATTTATCGGCGATTACCGCATTAGGAAAAAATATTTTTAGCCACTTGGCGTTTTGTGACTGGAAATCCGAAACACAACTGGTATAAACCAAAGGCCTCAACTTTAAATATTCCGAAGCCGTGTACAAATTACGCAAGCTCAATACTAGCTTTGGCCCGGCCAAATAGTGGTTTAAGCAAAAACGGTTTTGGATTTTCCTGCCGTGCCGGCGTTTGCCTAATATTTGAAAATAGGCCGTTACCAAAGTCCTGGCCAGCCACATATATTTTGGGTCGGTGATTATAAGCAAATCAATATCGGAAGCTTCTTTCTCCTGGCCCATGGCCTGACTGCCGGCCAAAGCCGCGCCCCTTACAAAGGGGATGTATTTTAAGCCGCCAATGTATTTTTTTATTAACTTCTCACGCTTAATGCCAAAAAAATAATTTTGCAACCTGGATTGGACAATTGGCTTTCTGCCCGCAAGATGATAAAAACCCAAAGTATTTTCTACAAAATTTTGTAATTCTGAATCCAGGCATTCCAAAATTTTATCTATTGTGATCTCTTGTTCTTTTTTAAAATTGCTGATTATAATCTCGCCTTGCATATCAATGAGCTTCTTTAAAACTTCCAAATCGGTAACTAAAAACCGCTGCAACTCCAATAGCGTGAGGGGGTAATCCTGAAAGTCAAAAAATCGTAATGTTGACAAAATTCTTTCTTTGAGCATTTTTACATACCTAATTTATCTAATGTAACCTCTTCCCACTCATCGAAATCAATCTTTTTAAATACCTTTAATTTATGGCTGAATTCAGTTTCCGAAAATTTATATTGGGTCTGAGCCGTTTGCCCGGCCCGGTGGGAGTACAATTCCTTTTTCTCTAAAACCACCGGGCGGTTTTCCCTCACCAGTTTAAATTTTCCGGCAGGGTTTTCAAAAACCAACACATCCTGAGTCCCCTGCTTAATAGGGCCGTCCGATGATTCCATTATTAAATCTTCCAATGTTAAAAACACATTCTTAAAATGTTTTTGCGCCGCCTCCACTAATTGCTGCCATTTTTCGTCAATCATTGTAGTGTTCCCAAATAAACAAATTTTAACAAATATACAAATATTCACAACATGCAATATACAGGTGCCCCCATTTGTATATTTGTGTTGATTTGTATATTTGAGATTACTACTGCAATAGCCCCGCCGCCCCATACGCGCTGCTCAAACTGCTCAAAGCGTAAGGCACAATAAATATGGAAGCCAAAAGCGGCAGGACAACCAAAATAACCGTAATATACAACTGCCACTTCATGTAATTTTTGGTCTTGCGCGTGTTTTCGTAAATCTCCATTAACACCTGTTCTTGGTTCATTACAGGCTTTTGATTTTGTTCTGCTTGGTTATTTTCCATAAGAATTCCATCCCCCTCTCCCCTTGGGAGAGGGGCGGGGTGAGGGTTAGTTGGTTAATTGTACTTCCATTCTACCACATTGACTAAACCCCGCCCATAACTTACAATTCCCCTACCCAATAACGGGCAAAAACCTAGCCGACGATTTATCAATCTAGGCGACGGAGGAAACAATGAAAGGAAGTAATTTTCAGGGTTGGCTGGAAGAAACTTTACCAAAGCACGCAATAATCCGTGGTGATCTCTTGGGAGGTGCCATTTTTGGGGCAACGGCTCACGAAGGACGGATAGTCTTGGCCTGGGGACGTTTTTCTTCAGCTTTTGATTCTTCAACCCATAAGCTGACCTACTTCACTTACGGCCAGGGCGATTCTTTGGAGAAAGCCGTACTTGAAATGATCGAGGACAAAAGACTCATCCTTGGGTGGAAGGCGCCTTACCAAGCGCTCCTCAATGATGGATCTGGATATAATTGCGTTTCAGTAGAAGGATTACTGCGAATTGCACAACTGGCCGCATGTATCCTGGTTGCCGGACCGGAGTGGGAAGGAGTGAAACTCGGGTTCACTGAATGGCAGATGTTGGGCACGCGACTCATGGGATTTGAAAAACAACAAACCCATGAACTTACCAGCTCGCTTCGCAGCCTGAAAAAGTTTTCCTAACAATCAATACGACCCACCGTTGCACGGCAGCGGTGGGCGTTTCTATTTCTGGCACTTAGGACAAAAACTTCCTGTCCTGCCCCCTATTTTAGTTGCCTCGATGGTGGTTCCGCACTTTTTACATTTCTGCCCTTTCCTGCCGTAAACAAAATGATACTTACCCATTTTCCCCCAGCTTCCGTCTGTGCGGACAAAATCACCGACCGACGAGCCTTTGGCCGCTATGCCCTTTAGCAATACTGGCTTAATCCATTTATAGATGCCTTTTAATTCATCCGCCGATAAAGATTTAACGGTCCTTGTCGGCCGCACTTTAGCATGGAATAAAATCTCGTCGCTGTAAATGTTTCCAATACCCGCTATACGATTTGAATCCATCAAAAACTGTTTAATTTTAAGTCTACTAGCATTATGCGCGGCCGCGCATAATGCTAGTAGGGTAAATTCTTTACTTAAAGGTTCCGGGCCGAACTCATTTAATTCCCGCACTTGGCCTATTTCATCATCGTGCACCAATTTTAAATAACCGAACTTGCGCACGTCATTAAAATACAAAATGGAACCGTCCGTAAAATAAAATATTACGTGGGTGTGTTTGCCGGGCAGTTTAACAAACGGCGCGTTAAGCTTATTTAGCATGCGATACTTGCCGTCTGTCTTAGCTCGCAATTTTTTATCTTCAAAAATAAACTGGCCGGTCATTTTTAAATGCGCCAGTATACTTAAAGGGCCTGATAAATCAAAAATTAACAGTTTGGCCCTGCGCTTGACCGACAAAAACTTTTGCCCTGTCAGCATCTTTACAAAATTTTTAACCGTTAACGGAGCAGTCACCCGCTTTGGCGATAAAGTAGCCGCGCCGAGCCCCACAATTTTAGGCGCCAAAACCTTAACCGACTTTATTTGTCGGCCCCTTAGCTTAATATTCAATTCCGAAACAATGGTTTGGACTTCGGGAAGCTCCGGCATAGATAAAATTATTCTAATTAACCTAATTGTACTAATTATTCCAAACAAGCACCAATGACTACTGCCGGAATTTTAGAAATTGTGTATTTGGACATTTTTTAGGTCAATTAGACCAATTAGTATAATTAGAAATTTAGACCCTAAAATGCTACAATAATTACATCTTACATTAGTATTCAGTATAATGAAAAACTTTAGCGACTTTCTGCATTCCATCCCCCATAAATTCAAGCCTGAAGAGGAAAAAACCCTCCATAAAGCCTACCTGTTTTCTTATAATGCCCATAAAGGCCAAAAGCGCAAAAGCGGCGAGGATTATTTTGTCCATGTTTACGAAGCGTCACTAATTTTAGGCAGGATTTTCCCGGACCCTAACACCTTGGCCGCCACCCTGCTCCACGACGTGCCGGAAGATACCAAGGTAACCTTGGAAGAAATTACCCGGCAATTCGGCGAAGAAATCGCCCGGCTAATTGACGGCGTTACCCAGCTGGGCCATGTGCGCATGAAAAACAGCAAAGACAAATATTACGTGGAAAATTTGCGCAAACTTTTTATTGCCACCAGCCATGACATCCGCGTCATCCTGATAAAACTGGCCGACCGCATCCACAATATGCGGACCATCGAATTCATCCCGCCGGAAAAACAGGTTAAGGTGGCATCGGAAACCCTGGAAATTTACGCGCCTATTGCCGCCCGTTTGGGCATTGGAAGTTGGAAAGACGAATTGGAAGATTTATCTTTTAAAATTGTCTACCCCAAGCAGTACGAAGCAACCCAAAAACTTTTGCAAGAGGAGCTTACCCACCGCGATGACGGCGTTAAGCAAATGGAAAAAATGCTCAACCACACCTTAAGGACCGAGGGCATAAAATATTTGGAAATTTCCGGCCGCATTAAGCGCCTGTATTCGCTTTTTAGGAAACTGGAAAAGTACAACGGGGATATAAAAAAAATATATGACATTGTGGCACTAAGGGTCATTGCTAAATCTACGGCCGATTGCTACGCGGTTTTGGGCGTCATCCACAAGCACTTCCAGCCGGTGCCGGGCAGGATTAAAGACTTTATTGCCACCCCCAAGCCCAACGGCTACCAGAGCATCCACACCACGGTCTTTAACAAAGAAAGCAAGACTTTTGAAATCCAAATCCGCACCGACCTAATGCACGAGGAAGCCGAACGCGGGGTGGCGGCGCACTGGTTTTACGCCGAAGAAGGCAAGCCGGAAACTTCCGGCAGGCTTTCCGCCAAATGGATAAAAGAACTGCAATCCTGGCAGGAAGAAACCTCCAGCCCCGAAGAATTTTTGGAAAGTTTAAAAATAGATTTTTTCCGCGACCGCATTTTCGTCTTCACCCCCAAAGGCGACATTAAAGATTTGCCGGCGGGCGCCACGGTTATAGATTTTGCTTTTGCCGTGCACTCGGATTTGGGCTACCACATGATGGGCGCGAAAATTAACGGCAAAATGGGCAGCATTTACGACGAACTGGAAAATGAAGACGTGGTGGAAATTATAAAGTCAAAAAAGCCGGTAAAAATTTCCCATGCCTGGCTAAAAGCCGCCAAAGCCCACACCTCCAAAAACCGCATCCGCCACTACCTGGCCGAAAACAACAAAGGCATTTACGATAGGATAAAAGAATTAAAACTCAAAGATTTTTCTTTGCCCCGTTTCTTCCGCAAAAAGTGATTTGTTTCAAACGTTCACATTTGTACACATTTGAAATAAAGGCCATTGCGTCGCGGTTGCGATACAATGGCCTTTTTTGGCTCTTTTAAAATCGTGCGTAATCATGCCTCAACTTTTTTAAGCCTGCTGAACATATCTACCAAACCGGAAACTGGATCATCCACTTCAAGCCCAGCATCGGCCGGACCCAGGCCCATCTCTTGAACCGCCACAGGCAAATCGGCTTTAATTCTGTCCGGGCCAACTGCGGATACCAAATAGCCGGCTAGGTTAAGCTGACCCTGTTCAGTAGGCTGCCATTTCTTGAGGTTCCGGACCAGATGGCCTCGAAGAAGGCCAACATGCTTTACGAATTCTTCTGGAGCAACCCTGCAAAGGCCAATGAGCGCCCACCAGGCATCATCACAGGAAAATGAGTCGGAAGCCCCAATAAGCCTCTCAATACATGGCCTCGCATCAGCTATTGGGTTAGCTAAGTTGACAACCAGATGAAGTGCTCTGCTATACAGAGAAGGAGTATCCTGATTTACTGGTTCCAAAATAAGAAATCCTTCTCCCCGCGCAGGAATTGAAGACAGAACATCAACGGCGCTTATTGCGGCAGCAAAATCGAGCAGCACTCCAAAAACCGGCTCATACTTTTGCTCCACCGGCAGCTCTTTTAACAAAAGCACAACTGCTTGCCGAATCATGGCTTTTTGCGGGGCGGAAAAATCGTCGTAAATATTTTCCAAATCTCCGAAGAGCGAATGCTCTTGAAGCATGCAGTACCACAAAGGCCTGAAACTCCCAACTCCGGTTTTGTTAACCAGATAGCCTTCCAAACCGGCCCGGAGCCAACGGGCGAACTGGCCAACATCATAAGCGCCAAAAGTTGCTATATCTTTCGGATTTGGTCTTAATGCCACAACAACCTCCCTATTGGTAGACGAATTTTAAATATTCCTCCGTTAAGCGTAGATAGACTCTATAACATAACAAGCTGTTAGTCAATCCTCCAAAATAAAAATAAAGACACCGTACAAACCCTTTTTGGTTCGTGCGATGTCTTTTAAGCGCGCGGCCTTTACGCCGCCCGACGGCGTTGGAAGATTGGCCTGGACAGCAATGCCGGTAAAGCCAGAAACGGTACGGTATAAAAAACAAACCACCAAAATCCCATGGTAAACCACGGCTGGAAGCCTTCGCCCCTGTGTACATGAAACGAATAAGCGCCCAGGGTAATGCCGGTTACAATTAGCGGCCCTAACCACACCCTCCCATTGAGCTCATGGAATCTTCCCACAAAAATGCCCGTCAAAAGGCATACGGTAGCCCAAGTCGCCAAGCTTTTAAAGCCGAGTTCAATGTCTCCATAAAACAGCCCCCAAACCACGCCTACAACCATGGTTCCACCGTAGCCGACAATCGTCGCTCCAAAAAACAGGCTCAAAGCCGCCCAGCCAACAACGTCAGCCAAAGTTTTAAAGACTCTTGCCACCATTCTCTATTCCTCCTTACCCCATATTAAGACAGATTCCAAGAATTTAATCAATAAAAAAAGAGAGGTGATTTCCGGCAAATCACCTCTCGCGAGATAGGACGCGCTCATAACTCTGAGTCAAACTGTGACTTGATCCAGCGGCCGGCCGGATACGCTACGACAAGAAGAATCATCTCAATCGCGGCACTGAAGACCAACGATCGGATTGGCATCCTGCCTGCCCCGATGGAACCCAGAATGTCCAAAGCCAGGAAGAACAAAACGACGCCGTATCCGATGGGAGCCAGCTTTTTAGGCCAACTCTGATTTGTCGCCGCCGCACCAATAAACACAACAAGCGCAACAACTCCACCCATATTCAACCCTCCTCAAGGTTCATCCGGCGACTTACCAGATGGTCATATTATTGACCTTATATTATAGCATATAAAATATGTTTTGTCAATAATACCTTACCAAATATCAAAAAACTCCCTTATTTAAGAGAGTTTTTGAATCTGTGTTAATTTGTGATCAATCCGTGTTTATCCGTTTAATACGCAATCGTATGCTTAGTATACCCGGGCGTGTGCCCATGGAGTTCATCTTCGCTAAACCAGACCTTAATTTCTTCCACCGCTTCTTCCGGGCTGCCGGAGGCGTGGACTAAATTGTAGACTCCCATTTTTTTAGCGTCGGCGTGTTTGAACGATACGTGGGCAAAGTCGCCGCGGATAGTTCCGGGCGCCGCGGATTTTGGTTCGGTAGCGCCAATCATTTTCCTGACCTGGTCAACTGCCTCTACCCCTTCCAAAGCGACCGCGACAATGGGGCCTGACGTTAACATTTCTATCATTAAATCCCTTACCGCCTGGCCGCGGCGGACTGCCAAATCTTCTGTATAATGCTTGGCCGCGTGTTCTTTTTTTGGCCAAACCATTTTAAGTCCGGCAATTTTTAATCCCGCGCGTTCAAAACGGGTAATTATTTCACCAATAAGCCCTCGGTCAACCGCGTCAGGTTTTAATAAAACTAAAGATTTTTCCATAGTTAATCGTTAATTGTTAATCGTAAATGGTTACTTTGTTATTTTTACTGAACTCATAACCACCGGCGTAACCGGCGCGCCGTCCGTGGGGCCCATTTGGGGCGTTATGGTTACCTGGCCAATTTTGTCTACTACGTCTAACCCAGATAATACTTTTCCAAAAATTGTGTAGGCATGGGGCAGGTTGTTGTCCGCCAGCATAATAAAGAACTGGCTGCCGTTGGTGTTGGGGCCGCTGTTGGCCATGGCCAGCACGCCTTTTGCGTAACCCGCCTTATAGCTTGGCGTTTGGGCATTTAACTCGTCGGCAAACTTTGGCCCAAAAGCGCTAAAACCGCCCGTGCCGTTGCCGCTCGGGTCGCCGCCCTGGATTACAAAGCCTTTTGCCACGCGGTGGAAAGTCAAACAGTTGTAGTAGCCGGAATTAACCAGGCGCAAAAAATTCTCTACGGTCTTAGGCGCGTCTTTTTCGTAAAATTCAAGTTTAATTTTCCCAAAACCTTTTACATCCATTTCTACCTGCCTGCCGGCTATGGCTACCTTGTCTGTCTTTAACTTGTTTTCATCAAAATTTCTTTTGCATTCTCCCAAGGCCTCTGTCACCTGTTCGCCTGTCTTAGGCGTAGTTGTGGGAGTAACTTCTTGCGGAGGCCTGTCCATATTTTCTTCTTTCTTTTTAGATTGCTCTAAATATTCATCTGTTACTTTTAAAGGTTTGGTTTGCTGCCAGTAAAAATATCCGGCCGCGGCCGCGCAGACTATTACAATGGCGAAGATGCTGATGATTAATGCTTTGTTGGTCATGGGTTCCTTTGGTTAAAATTCTTTAACTATATTATCATAGGCCTGAATTTAGTTCAACCCGGAGATGGCTTTAGTGAGCCTGTGTAGTTAGCTGATTCATCAGCTGTTATTGTTTTTGAACAGCCCATAAACCTGCCTACGGACAGGCAGGTGGGCTAACTACCCTGTGATGGTCTTGCCCCGGCCAGCCGCTTAAGCCCAAAATACAGCCCAAACACGCCCAAAACCAGGGCTAAAAACACCCAGGAGGAAATCTTAACTTCCAGGCTGGAAAATTTAAAGGCGGAAAAAATTTCCGTTACATGCAAAATGTACAGCAATAAAAAATTAACCAAAAAGGCAAAACCCGCGCCCACCACAGGCAGGACGGTTAAAAAGCCTAACAGCATGGTTAAAGGCACAAAAGGTAAAATTAAAATATTCACCAATGGGGCAACCACGCTAAGGCGCCCAAAATAAAATAAAATTAAAGGCAACGTGGAAACAATCGCGGCCATGGTGGTTAATAAAATGCTTTTAATTTGGATTGGGTTGGGCCAGCGCGAAGTCAAGCTGTCCAAGAGCGGCGAAAAATAAACAATGCCGAAAGTGGCGGCAAAAGAAAGCTGGAAGCCTATGTCCCAAAACAAAATTTTAGGGTTAATAACCAGCATTGCCAAAGCGGCAAAAAATAAGGCCGGGGTTATGGAATACTGGCGGCCAATGTTAAAGGCAACCAGCAAAAGCGCGCCCATAACCGCGGCGCGGATAACCGAGGCCGAAGCGCCGGATAAAATTACAAAACCAAAAATAAAAATTACCGAAAGCCAAAAGCTCACCCGCCTGCCGAACAGCTTGGCCAAAGACTCCAGGGCTTTAATAATTACGCTAATGTTATAGCCGGAAATGGCAATCACATGGGACACGCCCGTGTTGTTAAAATTATCCATAACGCTTTGCGGCAAAGTTTTCCGCGCGCCAATAAGGATGCCCATAAGCAAACTGGCCTGCGGCTCTTTAATAAATTGGCTGATGCGCTTGGCAAAAGCCGATTTAATTTGCAGTAAAAATTCATTAACCGGATTTAACCGGTGGTTTTTTAAAATCAGGGCTTTAGGGTAGCTCATTACCGCGTAAACATTAAAGCGCTCCAAATATTTTTGGTAATCAAAGTCTTCAAAATTCTTTGGCTCGTTTAGCTTGCCTTCGGCCACAATCCAGTCGCCGTAAAAAAACTTTTGGCCTAAAGTCGTGGTAATTAAAATGTTTTGATTATAGCCTTTTGGCTTAAAAGTAATTAACTGCTTGTCCGTGCGCATATCCACGTCTTCCACAATATAACCTTCCAAACTTTGCTTTTCGCCATATAAATTTACATACTGGCTGGGGATTTGGGAAACCTGCAAACGTAAAACCCCCAAACCTGCGCAAAATAAAAACAGCGCCGCAAGCGCCGAAGTTTTATATTGGCTTACGAAAGCCAAAGCAAACACTAAAACGCAAACTCCAATGAATATATAAACAGCCTGTCCGGAAATGCTAAACTTGGACGCGGTGAATATCCCGGCCGCGAAACTTATTGCAACGCCTGTGAATATTTTACTTTTAGACATACCTTTTTGCTTCACCTTGTAGCGTGCCGATTTATCGGCGATCCAAGCCGCCCATAAATGGGCACGCTACAGCCTAAAAATGGTCTCTAATAATCTATCCCCTTTTGCGCCAAAATACCTTTGTAATATGGGTGCTGGATCATTTTCATTTCGGTTACTAAATCGCAGTATTTTAAAATTGCGGGGTATTTATTGTGTCCGGTAATTACAAGGTGGGTAAGTTCGGGCTTTGTTTTTATAAGCTCTAAAATGTCCCGCTCTTCCAACAGCCCGACTTCCAGGGCTGAAATTATTTCATCGAGGATTACCAATTCATAATCTCCGGATGATATAACTTCCCGCGCCCGCTCCACACCTTTAAGCGCCTGGCGCATGTGCGCTTCTTTTTCTTTTTTATCGCCAAGTATGCCAACAAAGCCAAGGCCAACCTGCTCGTTTTCTATACGGCCAATTTTACTTCCATAGCTTACGTTGTCAAAAAAAGTTATTTCACTGCTTACCGGCCACTCGCCCTCTTTAATATCATCGGCCGATTTTCCCGCCGCCTTAACAAACTGCAAAATGTAAACATCCTTGCCATCCCCCGCCGCCCTCACCGCCATGCCCATTGCCGCCGTAGTCTTCCCCTTGCCCGCCCCCACATAACAAATAACCAACCCCTTAGGCTTGTCGGAAAATTCTGTGGGTATTACTATTTTTTTCTTTTTGGGCATTGACTTATTACATTAAAAATGATAGATTCCTTGAATACAGGAGGATGTAGATGGGATTTCAGATGTTCGCCGTTTCTATGATGGCTGGTGGATTGGCAGCAGGATGCATTCAGGGCTTCAAAGTGCTAAGAAAAGGCACTCAAAACATAAACGGAACTTGGGGCATAGCATCAATTATCTGCTTAGGTCTTTCAGGTTTATCCATGCTGCTACTCTCATAACTTCAAGGCGTACTGGGCCTTGGACCGCGCGCGACGGACATCGCGCTTTTCTTTTGCGTACAAATTATTATACCATTCCGAGTGCAGCCGAGGAATCCCTTAAATCCATAAGTATACACAAAGGGATTCCTCTCTCAGGTGCATTCGCTCGGAATGGTTTCATAAAATACTGTTATACAAATCTTTCCAAGTCGGGTTTATAGTTTTTATTAAATCTTCTTTTTTCTTCCTGCTCCATCCTTTAATTTGCTTTTCAAAAGCCAATGCCCCGTCAAAGCTATCACCAACTTCGTAATATACTAACTTATGGCATTGGTATTTCTTTGTGAACCCTGGCACAAGATTATTCTTATGTTCCCAAACCCGCTTAACTAAATTTTTTGTAAAGCCAGTATACAAAGTCCCGCTCTCACTTGCCATTATGTAGACTGCGTATGTGGTCTCTTCCATGGATAAGGGATCCCTCGGCTGCACTCGGGATGGTTACATGTTAACTAATAGACGGCGGCTGTTAAGCCGCCGCCTTTGTTTTACTAATCACTAACCGCTATACGCTAACCGCTCCCCTATCCGCATTTGCTATACCCACACATCTCACACTTCATACACCCTTCGGCCATTAGCATCATATTAGCGCAGGAGGGGCAGACCGGGGCGTTGCCTAAGTTGGCAATGGATATTTTCTGGGTCTTTTTGTAGGTTAAGTGGCCGTTAGTTTTAATTTTGTCTTCGCTTATGGTTTCCACAACCCTTTCTTCCAAAACCACATCTGTTTGTGTTTTTACTTCGGGCAACTTACCGCTGACTGGCAGCTCCAGAGTAAGCTGTTTGTCCCCTCTCCTAATGTGCTTTTCCAAAACTTTGGCAACCGCGTCGGGCAGAGAGAAAACCATGCCTTCCTGGGAGAAGCTTACATCCGGCCCTCTTATGCCTTTTAGCTGGTCTATAATTTCTTCCACCGCCACACTGGAGCGTAGAGCCAAAGAAATTAAACGGGTAATGGCTTCGGTCTGAGCGCTAAAGAAACCGCCGGCCTTGCCTAGTTGGGCAAAAACTTCAAAGGGCCCCTGTCCGTCTTCGTTAATGGTTACGTACAAATTGCCGTAAGCCGTGTTCATTTTGTAAGTGATGCCGTTCATTATGTCCGGCCTTGTGCGCGGCGCGAGTTTGATTTGCATATTGTCACCGATGATAGACATTACTTCTTTGGGATGATTTTCTATTACCATTACCTTATCCGACGCCTCGTCCGACGTAGCCTTGGCGAAGTTGGAAGCTTTAGCCAAGTCGGAATCCTGTTTTGCCTGCACCTGGTCCGAAGCATCCTTGCCCAATTTTTTGTGGTCAGTCGCCAATATCTGCTCATCTCTTGAACCGTCCCTATAAATAGTTCCGCCCTTACAGCCCAGGTCATACATTAACTCGTAAAGTTTTTTGGTCTGTTCAATAGTGTAATTTTGCGGCGCGTTGCAAGTCTTGGAAATGGCCGAGTCGGTCCAGCGCTGGACCGCGGCCTGCACCTGGACGTGTTCTTCCGGCGCGAGTTCCATGGCTGTGGCAAAATAGTCGGGCAGATCTTCTCCCGGGTGCTTGTCCAGCCAGTCCTGCGCCAGCTTAATTTTTTCCTCGTGCACTCCCAAACGCGACTTCCTAAAATATGTCCAGGAAAAAAACGGTTCAATACCTGTAGATGTCCCTACCATAGTCCCAACCGTGCCGGTCGGGGCCTGAGTCATAATTGTTACATTGCGGATGCCATACTCCTTTACCAAATTGCGTATGTACTCCGGCATATTTTTCATAAAGCCGGACTGCAAGAACTTGTCAGCTTCAAACATTTCAAACGCGCCTTTTTCGCGGGCGAGTTCAACCGACGTTTCGTAAGCGGTAACGGCAATAAACTGGTAAAGCTTATCTATAAATTCCACGGCCGCGGGGCTGCCGTAGCGCACGCCTTTATAAATCATCATTTCCGCCAGGCCAATGGTGCCCATGCCCACGCGGCGTTCGCCCAACTGCTGTTTTTTATTTTCGTCAAAAAAGTAAGGCGTGGCGTCTATAACATTGTCCTGGAAGCGCACAGCGTACTGTACTGTAGTCTTTAACTCATTCCACATAACTTCCCCGGTGTCGCGGTTAATGTGTTTGGCCAAATTAACATGGCCTAAGTTGCAAACGCCCCAAGCTGGCAATGGCTGCTCTCCGCACGGGTTGGTGCAGGGCAAATCGGCAAAATACCAGGAGTTGGAATAGTAATTGGAGCGGTCTATAAAATACATTCCGGGCTCAGCAGAAGACCAAGCGGAGGTGATTATGTTATCCCAAATATCAGCCGCGCGCACAGTCTTATGCTTAATTACCTTGCCGCCAATCTCCTGCCAGCGCTTTATATTGCCGTCCCACTTGTCTTTATATAGAGGGTCAGAAGTGTCCGGGAAAACCAAATCCCACGGCTTGTCTTCCTTAACCGCCTGCATAAAATCGTCGGTAATGCCGACAGAGATGTTGGCGTTGGTAATTTTACCCGCTTCTTTTTTTGCGTTAATAAAATCCAAGACATCCGGGTGCCAGCAGTTTAAAATAAGCATCAAAGCTCCCCTGCGCGAACCGCCTTGTTCAATAAGTCCGGTAACGAATGAATATAACGATGCCCAAGATACCGCGCCCGATGAACGTCCATTAACGCCTTTAACATACGCGTACCTTGGACGCAAAGAAGAAACGTTAATCCCCACTCCGCCGCCGCGGCTCATAATTTCCGCCATTTGCGAAAGGGTTTCAAAAATTCCCGCGCGCGAATCTTTAGGATGCGGAATAACGTAGCAATTGTAAAAAGTTAGGTTTTGGCCGGTGCCGGCGCCGGTAAAAATTCTGCCGGCCGGAACATACTTCCAGTCGTCCATTAATTTCCTGAACTTGTCCTCCCATTCGGTTTTCTTTTCGGCTGTCTTTTCCACGCTGGCAATATGTTTGGCAATCCGGTCAAACATTTGCTCGGGCGCGAGCTCAAGCGGCTTGTCCACGTGTTCAATGGTCCTATACTCCAACTGGCCGTCTCTCATTTTAACCGTAACCTCTCGGGTTTCAAAATTTATATTGTCTACTACCCCAATCTCGCGCTGTCCGGTTTTTGGGTTAACCAAAACCACAACCGTGTCGCCCACGGCTAAAGTTTCCCTTTTAATGTCCTTAACCGCGTAGCGGTCCAGGAATATTTTTTCTCCCAGCTCGGACAAGCTGTTAGTTGTTCTGGTTTGTAGGTTGGGTTTGGATTGCATATAAGTTCTTAGTTAATTCTATTTTAGTAATTAGTGCTTAGTGAATAGTGCGTTAGGATAAAATATGTATCTTCTCCTATTCTCTAAGCACTATTCTCTATTCACTATAATTTCTTTAATTCTTCCTTAAACTCGTCCACATCCTCAAACTCCCTGTACACAGCGGCGAAGCGGACGTAAGCTACCTTGTCTACCTTCTTGATTTTCTTCATGACTATATCCCCTATTTCCGCGCTGGTAATTTGGCTGTCCTTGGCCTTCTTCTGGATTTCTATTTCTATGGCAGAAAGCAGTTTCCTTAGGGTGTCGTCCGTATGCGGCCTTTTTTCCATGGGCAGCCTAATAGCCCGCTCCAGCTTTTCCTTAGAAAACATTTCCCGCTTGCCGTCTTTCTTAATAACCGTCAAATCCAGGATTTCTATTTCTTCGTACGTGCTAAAACGAAAGTCGCACTTTTCGCATTCCCTTCTTCGCCTAATAGCCGTGCCTTCGTCTATTGGCCTGCTATCCAGCACTTTGGTGTCTTCGTTCTGACAATTGGGGCAACGCATACTTTTTATATTGAACGATGATGGTTAATTACAGGTATTAAAACTGGCAAAATATAAGTTTTTAGAGAATCTTTAACAACCCTTACAAACAAGGTGGGTATTTTCTTAATCTCTATTGGCTTTCTCTTATCCCTTTTATATTTTGGTTTGTATTTCGTCCCGTTTAGCGAGACTACCATATCTAGTATCTTACCTAATTATTGTAATACTATATATAGTTTTTTTCAAGCCCCCTAAAATATTAAGGTTTTTAATTTTTAGTTATTTTTAAACACAGATATCCACAAAAAACGACAAAAAATTTAAATTTTTTGTCTTCCTAAACGGAGCCAAACATCTATTTACAATCAAGCCCAAATGCCCTATCCTACCCACACGTAGCCGGCGCCACTAAAGCGTGGGCAATATACTTTAAAGGAGGCACAAACAAGTGCAACAGAAGAACTTTCTGCAGTTCGAGTCCGAATACTGGAGGGTTTTAGACGCCGCCCCCAGGATCGGTTGGATTAACTCAATGATGAAAGAAGAGCACCTCGTTGGATTTGGCCGTTCTAACAAAATTGTCTTTCTTATTGAAGCAACAGAGGCAGCCTGCCGGGATGCAACCTCCGGCGGAGAAAAAGACACGGATACAATCGCCCTGGCTCAAACGACCCTTTTAGCACTCGTCAAACTCAACCCGGCCAGCACCAATATTGAGGCAAGGCGGATGCAAGAAGAAAAAGTCCCGCACAAAACCTTAACCTTGCTGGCAAAGCCAGAACTATACGAAAACGTTATAGAACGTGAAAAGGAAAAATGGAGATCGGCAATTGGAAACTTTCTGATGGACAGCCGACACCAGTTCATTACAGGCAGAAGCTGGTTTGACGCGGCCATCTTGAGCATGAACTGTTATACCGTCTTCGACGTTGGTTCCCTGCTCATATCTGAAATCCACGCGGCGGTAATTAAAGAACGCTTGCTCTACCACATGGCCTGTCTCGTAAAGTCCCGGCCCGAAACCCGTTTCCAAGATTTTTTCAACTACGGGGATGGGCCCGAGAATTCCGAATTCGCAAGGCACTGCAGCAAATACCTGCTAGAGCTTTTAGCCAGGCAAGGCAAACTCGACTCCTCAGTTAACTTGAAAGAAGCAATAGCACAACTCGACGACTAGCACAATCTAAAATCCCGATCCTTCACGCGGGCACGAAGGATCGGGATTCATTTTTTAAAACAAAAACTCCCGGGGGCACAGCCGGGAGTTTAAATTTATTTTTAGATATGTAGTTGGAAACTACCTTATCAATATGGAGTACAAAGTGTCCACGCTAAAGCCTTGTGAAGGTTTGAAATAACTGACTTCGGTATAAGCTCCGGCGACTCGTGGGGCTGATGAAGCTTGTGATGACGGCTGGTCAACCAGGCTGTCAAAACCACTAATGGCTAAAATTTGCGGGCCGGCTTCGTCTATAATGTAGTCCAGGTTGTCTTTGCCGAAAGCGTAGCTTTCCACTCCGGGCTTAACTAAATAAGCATCCACAAAATTGCTGTAGCTGTTTGCGGCATTATCCAGTACTGACATTACTCTTGCCGGGCTGGCTATGTCCGGAAGCGAACTCTCCGTTCCTGTAAAACTGGCGTTGGTATTTGAAACCGCGAACAGGAAAAACATGGAAAACAGGCTGGCGCCAACAAGGCTTAAAACCTTTGCCGGCGTTTCTTGTGTTAAGAACATAATAATTAAATTCCAAAATTTACGAAATCCGCTCCTCAATTGTAAGAGCCGATGTTAAATGGAATTTCCTCTGTTGTTTAATTGTTTTTTGATTTTGAGAAACTTTTTGTTTCTTTTCGTTAGTATTTCCCTTCCCTCTAGAGGAAAGATCGACCAATAAAATACTGTACTAAATACATTATAGCATACCTAAAGAAAAAATGCAAGCGATTTTTGCTTCTTTCGTTTTCCTGCCCCTTACTGTAAAATAAAATTAGCCGAAAGCGGCGAGTTGCTGTTCAAAAATGCAGAGGAGGAAATCGAATGAAACGTAGGTTACTTATTTCAACGGTAGCCCTGGCGCTGGGATATGGATTTTTTTTATCGCAGGCGGCTGCCCAAAACGAAAAGCAAAAACAAGCGCTGACTTGCAAAACTTCCCAACCGCCGCAACCTAAGGTTGAAATCTGCTATACAGCGGAAAGCGCGCCGCAAGAAGCTGTGGTTGAAATCCGTGTTTCGGATCCGGTCAGTGAATTAGAAATTGCCGACTTGGAAGCGCATACTATACGGACAAAGGGACCGGGAGTCCTTGCCGGAAACGGTATTACTGCTCAAAAACTTCAACGGCAAATCAAGCTTGCAGATATGTCTTCCAGCCTTTCGGGCATTACGCCTCTTACCCAAAGAGCAAAAGTTGAACTGGCCATTACCGTCCGCTTCCAATCAGGCGGCAGAACAACCATTTCCGGCATATCCATCCGTTTGCGATAACTGCCGAACAACATCAGCCGGCAAAAAAACCGGAGATTTTAAGGAATGTTTTATGTTCCAAGAAATCTCCGGTTTATTTTTTATGTCATTCCGAGCGAGTGTCTCCCTACGGGAGATCTTTACGACATTCGAGTCGAGCCTGCCTGCGGTAGGCAGGAAATCCCTTAGTTTTGATACTAATAAGAGTTAAGGGATCCCTCCACTCCCTCAGATGTCGTACCTTCGGTAGATCTGCCTTAGGCACGACATTCGGTCGGTCGGGATGACACATAAAAATAAAAAAACTCCTTCCCAAATTGGAAAAGAGTTTCTGTAATTTATTTCATCTTCTTCCGTATAAACGCCGGAATATCCAATTCATCTTCTCCCGCCGCGTCCCCTGCCGAGGATGGCTCTTCGCTGGTTTCAATTGGCGGGGCGGGCTTGGGGTTGAACATGGGTTTACGCACTTCCATGGCCGGGGCCGGGCTTACAAATTTGGATTCCTGGATTTTTGGCTTTTTGGGCTCGTCGTTTAAAACCATGGACACCGGGCTGGAGCGCTTGCTGGACTCGTCAAAGCCCGTGGCAATAACCGTAATGCGAATTTCTTCGCCCATGCTGTCGTCTATAACCGCGCCAAACTTAACTTTGGCGTCGGGATCAATGCTCCTGGTAATAACCTTGGCGGCCTCGTCTATTTCAAACATGCCCAAAGAGGTGCCGCCGGTAATGTTGAACAGCACACCCTTGGCGCCGTCTATGGTCATTTCCAGCAAAGGAGAATTAATGGCAGCTTTGGCCGCGTCCTGCGCGCGGGTTTCGCCGCTCGCCCGTCCAATGCCCATAAGGGCCGTGCCCGCGTCCTGCATAATGGATTTTACGTCGGCGAAATCCGCGTTGACAATCCCGTGCGTGGTAATTAAATCGGATATGCCGGCAATGCCCTGGCGTAAAACCTCATCTACAGTTTTAAAAGAATCTATTAAAGATGTTTTCTTGTCTATAATTTGTAAAATGCGGTCGTTGTGGATGGAAATTATGGCATCTACTTTATCTTTTAAATTATCATAAGCGGTTTCCGCAACTTCTTTTCTTTTGCTGCCTTCAAAAGTAAAAGGCTTGGTAACTACACCAACGGTTAAGATGCCTTTATTTTTTGCCAGCTCAGCCACAATGGGAGCCGCGCCGCTGCCGGTGCCGCCGCCAAGGCCGCAGGTAATAAATACCATGTCGGCATTATCAATTACCTCTTCCAATTCTTCAACGCTCTCTTCGGCCGCCTGCCTGCCCAAATCCGGGTTCATGCCGGAGCCAAGGCCCTTGGTCGCGCTTTTACCAATGTGGACTTTTTTGTCGGCCTGGTTATTATGCAAAGCCTGGGCGTCGGTGTTAATGGCAATAAATTCCACCCCGCGAATGCCCAGCTGGGTCATGCGGTTGACGGCATTGGTGCCGGAGCCGCCAATCCCCAAGACTTTAATCCGTGCAAAAGTTTCAATTTTGGGCTTAACTTCCATTTTCTTTGCTTTCATTTGTCTTTTATTATATATAGAGGATAACTTATTAAAAAAATAAAATCAAGCAAGGAAGTTCCTTAAAGAGGAGTTTTTGCCTGATTTTGATTTTGATTTTTTGTTACAGGAATTATAACATAAATGTATTAATAGACAAATCTACAAAAGACACCTGCGTAGTTGCCTGATTTATCAGTCCGCCTAGGCGGATAGATGAATCGAGCAACTACACTTCTGAACTGGTATTGCGTCAACAATTCCCTATTTTCCGCATTTGTTGTATAATAAACTCAAATAACCAACCCAAATGAAACAAAAAACCTTTGGCAAAATAGCAAAATCACTAAAAACAGGCTTTATACTAAGTTTGTTCCTGGTAGGAACTTTTGCCTTTGGGGCTTATAAAACTTACGCGGACGCGACTCCCACCCCACCCGCCCCCTGCACCGACCCCAAACAATGCCTTATTAACCCCATACCATCACAAGAGCTGACCCAGACCTTTTTACTAATTATAAAATCCCTTCTGGGCATTGTGGGGATTTGGTCTGTGATATTTATTATAGTGGGCGGCTTCCAAATGGTTATGGCCGCGGGCAGTGAAGAAACCATAGTCAAGGCTAAAAAAACCATAACCTGGGCAATTTTAGGCCTGGTCTTTGCCCTAATGTCCTTTAGCATAGTTGCCATTGTCCAAAATATACTGCAGATAAGGTAGTCTTCCACTTTTAAATGAACACTCCCCGCAACAGAGCTAAGAGGTACCGTCTGCAATAAATGCGTCATCCCGAGCGATCCGCCTGCCTTAGGCAGGCGGAAGAGAGAAAATCCCTTACGTCCGATATACATCAGCTTTAAGGGATCCCTCCACTTCGGATGCACTCCGGTCGGGATGACACAATTACAAAAGCCCCTCCTGTGAAAGGAGGGGCTTTTTTCTATGCGACTTTAGCTTGGGAACTATTCCTTCTTTCAGGCCGGTTGTTTTGTTGTTTACTATTGCCTTTTTTCCTAATAGGCCCGGCGTTTTTGTCCCTTTCAAATTTATCTACCAAAAATCTTTTAATATCTTCCTTGCTAGTGCCAAGCGGAATGACTATTTTATCTTCTTTGCCAAACCGGGGCTGGCCGCCAACACCGTCAAAAGACAAAATCAACCCTTTTTCCAGCTTACCGCTTCTGCTTCTGTTCACTTTATTTAAAGCGTTTTGGCGGACGGAATTCGGCAACTCTTCTAACGCCTTAGCAAAAGCGACGGCTGTTGTAACCTTTTCGCGGTCAAAACTTTCATTGGCGGAATAGGTAAAATGGACTTTATGGCGGCTGAACTCTTCCACCCTGTCCTTTATATTCATAAAAGCCTGCTTTTCCGATTTTTTAGAAGCTTCGTTCTCCCGTATGTTTCTCTTACCCTCGCCTCCGGCCTTTGCTTTACTTTTATCCGTCACGGGTTTTTCTCCTGCCGGTTTATTGCCGTCTTTTGTCCCGGGCTTCTTTTTCACCCCGCCCTTCTTGGCCTTTTTATTAGTCAAAGCTTCGGCCTTAATTTTTTCATCAGCCATTTGGCCCAACTCTTCCTGTTCCATCCTAATTAACTGTTGGACATTCTCGTCTATTATTTCATCGTCTGAATTAGGTTTTACAATTTCACCCTGGGCCGCCCTTAGCATAGAACCGGACACTTGGTTTTCTGTAAATTTGACCCCGTGTTTTTTGGAAGCCGCCTTAATGTCCGCTTCGTGTTTTTTGTGGTCAACAGACTTGTACTCCAAAGCCTTAGTAAATAAATATATGGGGTTAAGGTTGTACTTTTTGGCCGTAGCCACAATTTCGTCCTGGGTAATTTCGTTTTTATCCAACTTGCCCTGAATTTCCTCAAAGGCATGCGCCATGCGTTCTTTTTCATCGCCATGGTCGTGTCCATGGTCCCCGCCATGGCTATGATCATGCCCGCCGTGGTCTTTCCCGCCGTGCTTCTTTTTATCCTTCTCATCTTTTGCTTTCTTCTTTTCTTCTTCGTCTTTTTTGGCTTTATCTGCCATTGCGTCGGTTTCACGCCTGGCACCGGCAAGAATAAACGGCGCGCCGTTCTCCAACGGCGGACGCATATCTACCATACCAAGCTTGCCGCCGGTTGGAATAGTTTTAAGCAGTTCCTTACCGGTCACTTCCGTGGCTAAAATATGATGCGCGCCGGAGTCGTCAACCAAAGCTACTTCTTTAAAAGGGGCGTTTGCATACTTTTCCAGTAAATCCAAATGGCCGTTTGAATCAAAATTCCCAACAACCTTGCTTAAACCCGAAGAATCAACCACTCGCAAAACCATGTGCTTGGCAATTTCCGCTTTGCCGGCTAAAAGCGCGTCCGCTTCTGTCCCGCCTTTGGCAATAATACCATCGTGAGCATCTGAAAACCAACGGGCCATTTGGTCCCTTAATTCCTGCAACTGGGTGTCTACATTGCCTTCCGTATCAATACCAAAGTCACTGCCCCTTATGTGCTCCATTTCGGCGTTATCGCTCAAATTATTTAACATTTTTTTTACATCCCAATTTTCGTTGCCATTAGCCAGCACATGCTTGTAAGCCTGAAGTTCTTTTCCATTGAATATAATTTTACTTGGGCTGTCGAAATCTTTAATATGATGCCAGTCAGCTCTAGGATTATGATCAAACCCGTCAGCCCTAAGTTCCGCTTCTGAATAAGCCCCTGTACCGCCATGCCCAAGCGAACCGTGGGTTTCTGTAATTTGGTAGCCCGCGGCTTTTAAAGCATCTAAACCATGGGGGTTGGTAAGATTGCCGGCCGAGTCAAAAGTAATGTGGTTGCCGCCCGGGATAAGATGCCCGTGGGGGTCTACCAAATCCACCACATGGTTGCCGTGCGCATCCACTATATGGTTGGCCCAGCCGTATCCGGGAGCTAAATTTAAGGCTACGTTACTGCCGGGTATGGGTAACTTATTTAGTATTCCGGCGTAAGCCCCCTCATGAGGAAAGCCCAGAAATTTTTCTTTATACCAGTTAAAAGCTTGTTCCGGATAGCTTACTTTAGATACATCAAAATGCGTGCCTAAAGCAAAATTAGACCCGAGTTTTAAGCCCTTATACGCTAACGGACCCAAAGCCGCCGCCGCCATGGAAATACACGCGCCCTTAAGAGCAACGCTGTTCCTGTATTTGCGGATAGTTTCAGCTTTTTCTTTGTCTACCTTTTCTATTTGGGGAATAAGCTCCCTTTCAGCATCTCCTAGGAAACGGTTGTAAGCGGCCAGTTGTTCTGCCGGAGTATTGCCATACTGACTGCCTTTGGAACGCCAAAAATCTTTTAAGGTCTGGCGCAAATCCACCTCGGCAGGAAGTTTTCCGCCGTAACGCTCGCTTGTTTCTTTGGAAACGCCTATTAAGTCAACTCCATGCTGGGCTTGCAGGTCTAAACGAGCCTGAATTTGTCCCACCATTTTTTTCTCTTCATTGGATAAAAGCTTGTCCGCGACCTGTAATTTTTTTAATTCTTCAATAAGTTTTTCCGCCTGTACAACGTCGTGCATTTCTACATCGCGGGTTTCTTTATTACGCAATCCCATTACAACTTCCTGTTCTCTTCTGGCAATATCCCTGCGTTTTTCCCTGGCCGCTCTGGCCCCCAAGTATAACCCCGCGCCTATGCCGGACCCTATAATAGCCAAAGTCGCGGGCATTAACGCAACTCCTCCCAGTACCCCGAGCCCAACTGCGGCCGCTCCTCCCAAAGCCTTGGCTGCGCCACGACCCGCCACATTACCTATGGCGGCATATAATACTGGGTTAGCAAAAAACTTGCCTGCCACACGCCCAACAGCGGCCTGGTTATCCTTGCCTCCTGTAATCCTGGACATTAAAGCTCCTATCGCGTTGTCAGGGCTAAGTATTGCCCCTTTCTGTAGCCAGTCCACGCTCTTTTCATACCACTTCATAACGCCTTCCGGACGTGCTTGGTACAAATCCGCAGCCTTTTCTCCCAATTTTACGTCCAAATGTAAAGTGCCTTTAATAAACCTTTCCACATAAGCTTTTTGCTCCGGGCCAAATTCTTTGCCAACACAGTTTAATTTTTCCTGCATTTGGTGCTTATAGCCTTTGGCCATTTCAAAAAGACTGGAAGTATACATTCTATCTTTGCCTTGCTTGGCTCCGGCCCCTTCTAAGATTGGCACCAGCCTTTGCTCCACTTGCGTGTCAAAAGTTTTTTGGTCGGTAATGTTGCCTAATGCGTAGTCTGTAATTAACCTGGCGGCCTCGCTGTCCAAACGGGCGTTTTGGGCGGCTCCCAAGTCCACATGCTCGGCCTTAACTTCCTGGCCTCGAGTTTTCTTGTCCAATAAGTCAGCGTCTACAAAAGTACTAATGACTTTGTCTAAAATTTCATTATGAACATCATCCGCGTCCGCGCGCAAAGCCTTGCCTTCGCTCTTATGCATTAAGCGGGTCTGGATGTCGGAAAGCAAATTCCTGTTTTTTAAAATTTCCGCTTTGGCTTCCTGGTAATATTTTTCCACATAGCCGGCCTCGGACAAGCGAACCCAGGACTTTTTAAGCAAGCCGGAATTATTTATGCGCTCACTGACTTTTTTTTCTGCCAAAGTCCGGGCGTAGCGGTCTACAATCGAAGTAATGTCAGCAATCACGACCCTGTGGTCTTGTTTTTTAAATTGTTCAACCGCCGGCAAATCAGCACCTGGTTCTCCCGGACCGATTAATTTTCGCCCGCCCCCTTCAATTTGCCGCTGGGAGCCGTTAATAGGGCGCGCGTAAAGCACCTGGCGATGTTCTTGCAGGGCATTTGGGTCCCGTTTGGCAGGAAGATTGTGGCCTTTAAGCGCTATAGCTTTGTCATTCGGATTAATCCGTTGAAGCCGAGTTTCGGTTTGCGTCTTAGGCTGTTCCACCAAAACCGGCAGGCCGGAGACTTCATCAAACCCCGGCGTCATGTGGATTATTTCGGTATTCCTGTTGTCACGCGTTTGCTCAGCGCCGCTCGGGTTGCCTCTCTCCTGGCGGGTATGACTTTTGTCCTCCCCGAACATTCCCCTAACTTTTTTCCCAAAATTTTTCAGACCTTCTAACATATGAATTTAAATTAAAAATATTTAGCTTAAAAACGTCTGCCTGAATTCCTGCATTGCCTGCAAAAAATATTCGGGCATTTTATTGTTTTTGGATTGTAAAAATTCCATGGCTTTTAGCTGGTCGACTCCGGCTAATTCTTCGTATTTTTCTAAATCCTTGGCTTCCATATGCTCGGCCAAAACCTGTATAAGACGCACCTGTAGCCGTTCGTACAAGTCGTCTATCATCATTTCCTTTAACGCCGGGTCGGGATTTTCAATTTTCGCCTCTTTTAACAAATCTGTTAAAAAGGTCCTTATTTCCACCGGAATTGGGATGTCGAGTCTATTCATAAATTTAACTTTAGATTATGGGTTAATTTTTATTTTTTGTCAATTGAATCTTTAAAATCTTTGCTATCTACTTTTCCTAAAAGCCTCAAAAGCGCGGCTGACGGCTATGTCCGAAAAAGATGGCCCTTGTTGCATAGGCGTGTCTAAAAGCGATTGCAAAGCCTTAAGGGTCAGCGCAAGCTGCTGTTTTTCCTGCGCGTCATCGTTTATTTTTGTGCCCATAGCCCTTAACTGATGGAGCCGCTCCAGTAACAATAATTTATAGTAAGGGTTATACTCCGGACTACTCCTGTAGTCGCGGCGCACCAAATTCCTGTTTAAAAATTCTTCCTGGCTAAGGCCTACGCTAAAGCTGCCCAACTTTAATACCTGGTCAAGCCTGTCTGTGGGCTTGCCGGAAAAATGCTCTGGCAAAACTATTTCCGGCGCCAAGTTCTGCTTATTGGCATCCACAAAGTCGGCAAAGCTGGCCACAAAGGCCTTGCGCTGTTCCGCGTTTTCCATACTCACCTGTTCCGGAGGCGGCAAAAGCACCCTAAAAGTATGGCCTCCCGTGTTGGCAATGGCCACGTATTGCTGCAGCGAAACCTGGTCTGCCAACAGCCAGCATGGCGGTTCTTTAAAAGCTTTTACCGGTTTTAAATATTCCGGCAAACCCTTAAGCTTAATGTCTTCAAATTTTGGAGTTTCCACTTTCCTTGTGCCCGGCCTAAAGTCTTCACCGCCCAGAATTCTCTGTCTGGCCTGTTCGCGTTTTATATATAATTCGCGCCAAGTCTTAACCATCCTAAGCATTAATTCCAAGTCGGTTTCGGCATCGTCACCCGAGCCGTGCAATTTCCTGTACTCTTTAAGGATGGAAAAAAAGTCTTCCAGCCTGCCCATATGAAGCAGGGCGCGCTGCAAAAATTGTTCTAAATCTTGGCCTTCCAGACCTGTCCTTTCGCTGACGTTTTCTTCTGTAAGCTCTTTGTGCTCAACCAAAATCTCACCCACAATGTTGAAGGCGTTATTGAATATGTCTTCTTTGTCTACATCTTCGGAAGAGTCTTCTTCGGTATTATCATCTTCTCGTTCTTGTTCCTGTTCGCCATCATCCACTTCCGGCCCTTTATGGTCTTCTGCGTCGTCGTCTTTTTTGTCAGCTTCTTTACTTTGTTTTTTTGATGTTGTACTGTCCATAGGCTTTTCTACCTTAGGTTCTTCGTTTTGGTCTTGCTCTATTTCTTGTTGGAAATATTCTTCTTTTTCATCCTCGTCAGGCTCTGGCAGGTTGTCTACGGCCAGGTTACTCAATAGCCTAAGCAGCATTTCGGATTTGGTATTATTGTTTGTATAAATACGCATCTTGGCAAGTTCGCGTTTGACTTCGCCCTTAGGCATAGCAACTAACCTGTCAAAATCTGTTCTATCCGCGTAAGGGTTGGCGCCAAAAAAAGCTTCAGCGGCAATCCTTACCCCTTTGCCAATGCCTATATGATATTCATTCTTATCAAATTTATTCTTTTTTTGGGATAATCTGGCAAATGCCTCAGTATCGTCAAAAACGTCCACCCAATCGTCTCTGTAAGTATCGTGGAGGGTTTTTACAAACTCTGCCGCGGCTTTCCTAAAATCCGCATCATCATAAGGCAGGGGCATTTTCCATTTGTCTTTTTCTTCGGCCTTTTTGGGAGTTTTCTCTTTAACTGGTTCCGCGGCCTTTTCAACTTTAACTTCGAGCTTGGCGTCCGCAGGAGCAATAGGAACGGCTTCTGCCTGTGCCGCCGTTTTTTTAGGCGCGGCCAATTCTTCCAGTTCTTTTACTTTTTCCGGGCCAATCCGCTTTTTCCATAAATTTTCAAACATGGTGTCGCGTACATACCAATCAACGCTTCTGCGGTCACCTTTGGCGGTAAACTCTGTTTGCGTATTAAAAAGTTGATTTTCAAAACCCTTCACCACTTTTGCAGCTGCGTCTATTTTATCTTTCAAGTCTCTAGGGGCTGTACTAAAATCCACACTTGCATTTTTGTCCCTAAAAGCTTTGGCCTCGCTATAACTTTCAATGGAACCCTCCCTAAATTTGCCGCTGGTCATGGCCTTGCCGGCATCCATGCTATAAACCACATTAAACTGTTTACTTAAGTCGCCATAATAAAAATCTATTACGCCCGGGCCTGACGCTTTTTTGCCCGCCACAACGCGGATGTGAGGCCGGATTCTAAAATTATTAAACTTTAAAAGTTCAACTAAAGTTTCTTTTAAAGCTGACCTTTGATTTTGTAAATCGGCCGTGGCTAATTTCGGTACACGAACAGAGGCCTTTCTCGCAATTTCCGTGCTACTGGGATTGCCTTTAACCTTAACTTTATAGTCTACGCGTAAAACCCCATCTTCATAGCTAAAACCAGGCTCGCCGGCTAACTCTTGTTCCCTGTCCCCTGCCTCCGAAATTTCCGCTGTATTGGCAGTCTCTTTTTGTCCGCTTAATCCTCCAGTCTCTGCCACCTCTGCCGCAACAGGTTGGGAAGCCAATTTCTTTGCTAAAATATCCCTGGTCAAATAAGGCTTTCTTTCTTGTTTTGACGGCGCCGGGGGTTCTGAACTTTCAGGCAAAATATCTTTTAAATAAAGCGCTACTTTATCTGCCGGATAAACGTGGGGGAATTGCTTTGCTTTTAACGCCACAGCGGCGCTTATTTCCGCCGCGGACATTGGCGCGTAGCAGTCGGCTTCGGTAGCTAAACCTAATGGCCGTAAATAGTCCAGTACCCCTTTATCATCCGGGCTCTGTTTGCGTAAAGTCTCGGCGTAGCTGTGTAAATAGGATTCCAAAGTTGGAAACATTTCTTTATCTACATGGCTAGCATAAATATAATCAAAAGCGCAGTTAACATACAGCCTGCTATTTTTTGGAATTTCCAGCTGGTCTGCCTTTTCTTGCTTTACAACGGGCGTGGCATCTAGTTTTAGCTTGTCCTTGGTTTCGGCCATTTTTTCCTGGAAGCTTCTGGTATCTTCTTTATTTTGCCGGTCTTCGCCTCGGTCGTTTTTTCCCTTAGATTTTCCCATATAAATATTTGGGACTTAATATTGCTTTTCTTTGAATCTTTGAATTAAAAAATCTTGCTTAACCCTAAACAAATCTAGACAATTTTTCCCTAAAACTTGTCTAGATTATAGCATAAAAAAGTTAAAAAGCCAAAAAAGTTAAATGCAAACCTGCCTATCCTGTAGTTGCCTGATTTATCAGTCCGCCTAGGCGGATCGATTAATCGAGCAACTACGACTCACGCACCACTTAACTATCCAAAAAATAAAATACTACCGCAATAACAAGGGGGGTTATTGCGGTAGTGTGTAAGAGCGCGTAGGCTATTTTCCCTGCTGCGCATAATATGTCCTTGTGTATCGTTTGCGGACGCCGGCCTCCCAATCCGCGTGGTTTGTCCGCCTTTCTTTGCATTCCCCAACCAGGTATCCGGACAAGCCTTGTCCATGCGAAAAGTCAAAAACTTCCACCCCATATTCGCAAACCCTGCGCCTGGTTTCCAATTCGTCCTGAAGGAAACCCTCCAGCGTATTGGGATACTGGCCCTTCAAATCCTGGTGGGTTCGTTCGTGGGCCATTGAGAAACCTACTTCTATGGCAAAACTTGGTTGCGCCGGATTAAGGCTGTTTAAATACAGCGTCAGTAGCGGCGGGTTGCGTTGGGGACTGACTTCCATAATTCCGTTTGGCACTATGTAGTTAACGTTCTGTTCAGAACCTACACACACCTTGCCGGAATTAATGTCCGCGAGCATGCCCCGCACGCGAGTTGACGCGTAGGGCGGCAAAAAAGGAACAGAACTGTCGGCGGCATCCAAGACGCCTTGGATTTGCTTGGCAACTATTTTCCTTTCCAGATGGCAGTTGGGGTTAAGCCTAACCCAACCTTCCGGAACTGACGAGTCGCCAAAACCGGCGCGGCCGGGAGCGGATGGCCCTGGGGCTGGCTTTGTGGGCGTTCCCGGTTGCCTTACCTCAATTACCCGAGGGATTATTGGTGGTACAAACCGCCAAACCACAAAGATGGCGCCAAACGCCAAAAAGCACGCAATCATGCCTAAAACTTGCCGGCCGCTATCTTCTCGCTGTCTTTCAAGCCGTCTTTGCCTAACGCTTTTATATTGCACTGATATCCTCCTTATAACCTAACCCTAATATATACCATATTTTAGGTTATATGTCAATAAAATTACTAAACTAGTCTAAAATATTATTTTTTTGTATACTATCCGTACTAAAGTTATTTTATAAAGATATTTGAATATAGCTCTAAAATAAAAGGAATTATATAATTTTACCCTTAAATAAGGGTTAGATACAATATTATTATTGACAAAATCCTATTAGTTTGTTATAATTATAGGTTAAAAATTAAATACTACACTACTATATTAATTGCTGTCACCCCCTGTTATTAAGCCCTAAGTCTTAATTGCAGTGCTGTGGCAACACAAAGTTTCAGTTTTTAGTTTTCAACTCTTTGTCGGGATTAAGGTGTAGGCCACAGGCACCACTCCCAAAACAACAACGTTCTTTGAAAAGGTCCAGGAGGACCAACACAACAATGAGAAAAGTTACACTGTTCGGTACATCTGTTCGTATTCCGTTTTTATCCGAGCGTTCCGACAACCGAGTGGTTGTCTTGGACGAACCCGAACAAGCACCTGCACCTCAAGCCGCTCCAGCCGCTGCAGCACCCCGAGTCACAGTTCGCTCGGCGGATTGGATTACGGTTGACCTGCCGCTTGCGGCGGATTTTGATTCTGTCAACGCCGACTGCGTTGAGCAGATCCCGGCGAACACTACAAACCCCGAAGAAGTTCCCACTTTCGTGGCGACTACGCTCCAACCCCTCATGACGAGGGCAAAGGACGCCGTTAGCCTCGCCTTGGGCACTCTGAAAAACCGCGCCGCGTCTCTCCGGGGCAAAGCTCCGGAAATCAAGAAGGC
>JAHFJJ010000028.1 GCA_023245895.1 Candidatus Doudnabacteria bacterium | reverse complement strand
ACAAACCCCTCCGGCGGCAAAAAGCATTCCAAGGCGGCGGCAGAGGGCGAGGAGCAGGGCGGGAATTCATTTTCCCCCGACCCCTTTTTCTTCCCGCCCTGCTCCGAGCCATTCATCACAAATAGCGCCGCGCTCCGCGCGGCTCAAGCGTAGCCCCCGCCAACGGCGGGGGCGTGCCATTGGTGTTTATGAGCAATTTTTGCTAAAATAAGTTCGAGCTTGGCTGTAAAGCCACACCAAATAAAAGTAGCCATTGGATTGGCTACTTTTATTTGTCCAGAGTAGTTTTAACTAAGTAGGTCTGAAGATTTTTATCCACTTTGGTTATTTGCGCTTACTATGGTATAATTTGTATATTATAAAAGTATGGATTTAAGATACAAAAATAAAAATTTACAATTTAAAAATAAAGGCTTTACTTTAATAGAACTTTTGGTGGTTGTAGCGGTAATTGCTTTATTGAGCGCCGTTGGTTTGGTGGCCTTTCAGTCAGGCAGGCAAAAATCGCGCGACGCCAAACGTCTGGCCGATATGACCCAGTTAGCCACCACAATGGAGTTGTTTTTTAACACTAACAAGGGCTACCCTATGGATATGGATTATTTAAAGCCCACTTTTCTATCTCGCCTTCCCTCAAGCCCTTTGCCGGCGGACGGCAACTGCCCTTCCGTAATTTATCCGCTGGGAGGAACGGGAGTAAGGTATGCCTATTATGCGACTCCAACCGGGGCTTCTTACCTAAACAACGGGCTGATTTTGTACCCTGACTATATATATTACTTCTGCCTGGGCAACCAAACCGGCAACTTTGCCCCGGGCATGCATTATGTTACCCCCAAAGGTTTAAGGTAGCATGCTTGAACACCCCCGTCCGCCATCCGTCAACTGACGGAGGCGGACGGGGGTGTTTTTTTGTTCCCGGAACTATTATAATACGATAAATGACTAATCAACTTGCCGACATCCAAAAAGAGGTTTTTGCCCGCAGGCCGGTCCTTAAACAAATAAACCATGAGTATTTTGGGGCTTGCCTGGAAGATTATGTTAAAGACTGTTGGCAGGTTCCAGCGGCCGGGCCCGATGAGGTTTTTTTAAATATAGTCAAAGCGGAAGCGGAAGCAATTTATGGCGTTGATGCGGCAAAAAAAATAATTAGCTTACTTGTAAAGAAAGCGCTGGTTTCCAGCATTGACCACTTGGGCATTTGGGGGCACCCGATTTTCGTCAACGCCGATTTAATTTATTCTTTGCATTTTGAAGCCGAAGACTATCCTTTGGCGCTGGCGACTGAAAGCGTGTCTTTAAATAATACTTCGTCCTGGTCAGCTTCTTTGCTTTGGCACAATGATGCCGGGGATTTGGAGCGCAGTTCTTTTTTTGCCGATAAATTCAAAACCCAGCCGGTATTTTCCTGTCCGGTAATTAAAGCTAGAGATATTGAACGTTTCCAGAGCGCCACGGGGCGGCGTTTTGAAGCCTTGATTGACATTTTAGGCATTAGAAAAACATCAGCCTTAAATTTCTCCGTTCAAGCCTGCCAAGCCAGCCAAAAATTTTGGCAGGCGGTTTTCCCGTCGGCCCCAAAATTAACTTACCTGCCTTTAGAAACAATAGTATCAAAATACCTGTTAAAAGTTTTTGAAAACCCGGAACATGTCCTGTCAAAAATTGTTCTAACCCAAAAAGGCCGCAGGCTGTGGGAAAAATATTTTTCCGGCGAGCATACTCTTATGTTTTGGGCTATAGACGGCAAAGGCAGGAGACAGGCAATAACAACATTGCCGGAAAATTTAGCTGATTCTTTAAAAAAACGCCAAATCTATCCTTCCAGCCCTTTGTGTTTTATGGCCCTCCTTTACGCCGGTTTGGCCTGCGCCGGCGGTTTTACCCAAACCACCTGGCTAACGGAGGTTAAGGCAAAATTTTCTGCCCTGCTTTCGGATTTAGAAACCGGAGACGGGCAAATTGATTCAATCAGCGGCATACCCACGCAGAATTTTGCGGAGAGCTCGTTGGCTTGGCTCTCCATCGCTGGGAAGTACTTAAGCCCCAGCGCGGTTGATTTGTATTTGACCGGACAAGATTACTATCCGCAATATTCCAAGTTGGCCGGCCATTTGACTTTAGGCCAAAGCTTGGCTTTGGCGATGCCGACGATTTATAGTGTTGTAACGCCTAAGGCTGAGCAGTTCGAAGGGTTTAATTTAGGTAAGTTACAGGATAGAGTTTTTGAAGAGGCAGGCATGGAAAATAGTCTGGCCCTTACCGGGTTTTAAAGGCTTGACAAGGGGTTTTTAGTAGTGTACGATAAGTATGAAATATCATACTTCTATGAAAATTGACATCCACAAAAAAATACATAAGAGGATGCAGAGCCAGGACAAGCTTTATGGCACCACTACTATGGGCGCCAGGGGGCAGGTGGTTATCCCGGCCGAGGCCAGGAAAGAACTGCATCTTGAAGCCGGGGACCAGCTGGTGGTAATGGGCAAGTTCGGCAAGGTTTTGGGCATTATGAAGACCGAGGAGATGTCGGCTTTTGTGGAGACTGTTATGTCCGCCATGGGCCGATCCGCCTCTGGCGGAAAAAATTTGGCCGGAACCGGCATGGAGCGCCAGGTTAAAAAACATTTTGATAATTTTTTTGGGGGAATAATTAACAAGAAAGGCAGATAATCATTTATGAGCATTAGAGGATTTTTTACAAAAAAAAGGATAATTTGGACCATTATAATACTGGTGGTCGTGTTTCCTATTGGCTATAAAATTTTTAAGCCCAAGGACAACAGCGCTAATATCCAAACGGAAAGTGCCAAAAAACAGGATTTAAAGTCCACGGTTTTGGCAACCGGCCAGGTAGTTTCCAGCACAGATTTAGAATTGAGTTTTAAAACCAGCGGGGTTGTCCAGCAGGTCAGGGTTAAAGAAGGCGACAAAGTCAGCACCGGCGCCGTGTTGGCGAATTTGGACCAAAAAGACCAGTTGGCCGCCTTAACTTCAGCCCGCGGCTCGTTCGCGCAGGCCCAGGCCAATTACAATAAAGTTTTGGCCGGCGCCAGCAATGAAGATATTGCTTTGGCCCAGGTAACTTTGGACAACGCCAAATCCAGCCTCGCGGCCACAGTAGCCCAGCAGGACACGGCCGTAAAAAATGCCTACAGCGCGCTGGTTAATACGGCCTTTTCGGCGGTCGCGCCAGCATCTAATTCCGGTTCAGCTACGGTTACTATAAGCGGCACTTACACCGGCCAGGAGCAGGGTGTTTATAAAATCAGCCTTTACAGCACCGGAGCGGGCCAGAAGTTTTTGGTTAGCGGCCTGGAGAGCTCCTCCGGCGACGTGCAAGTTTCTCCCGTGGCTTTGGGCAGTAAGGGCCTGTATATCCAGTTCTCGGGCACGACTTCCAGCAACGACAGTTGGATAATCAGCATACCTAATACATCTTCGAGTTTGTACGTGGCCAACTATAATTCTTACCAGGCGGCTTTAAAGTCCAGGGACTCGGCAATTTCTTCGGCCCAAAATACCGTTTCAAGCGCCCAGGCCAGTTTGGATTTAAAAAAAGCCCAGGCCCGCCCGGCAGACCTGGAAGCGGCCCAGGCGCAAATACTTTCGGCGCAGGGACAGGTTTTGGCGGCGCAGTCTGCTTTGGATAACACTATTATTAGGGCGCCGGCCAAAGGCACTATTACTTCGGTTGATGTTAAGGTTGGGGAGTTGGCAAGCGCTTTAAAAGAAGTTGTGATTTTGCAGGATGTCGGCAGCCTGCATGCCGAGGCTAATGTGAGTGAAGCCAATATTGCGGACTTAAAGCCGGGCCAGGGTGTTGGTATTACTTTTGACGCGCTTGGGCCGGACCGGCATTTTACCGGCAGCGTGCAAACGGTTAATCCTGGGGCGACCGTAGTTTCCGGCGTGGTGAATTATAAAGTAGTGGTCAGTCTGAACAATGTGTTGGAAATTAAGCCGGGCATGACCGCGAATATAATTGTATGGGTCGAGGAGAAAGATAATGTTTTGGCAATACCTTTACGCGCGGTAATAAACCGCGACGGCAAAAAGTTTGTCCGCTTAATTGATGATCCTAAAAAGAAAACTTACCATGAAGTTGAAGTAAAGACAGGCTTGGAAGCCGACGGGGGGTTAGTGGAAGTTACATCGGGTTTGAGCGAAGGGCAGGAAGTGGTGACGTATATTAAACAGTAAGATTCATTTTAACATTTTATCATCCTAACATTTTAACAAGGGGGCATGAGTTAGGCTTGATAAAATGATAATATGTTAGCATGATAATATGTCTTTAATTAAAGTTCACAACTTAAAAAAGGACTATATCAATGAAGATGTAACAACTTCCGTCCTCCACGGTGTGTCTTTTAATATCGACGAAGGCGAGTTCGCGGCAATTATGGGGCCGTCGGGATCGGGCAAGTCCACGCTGATGCATATTTTAAGTTTCCTGGACCGGCCTACGGACGGCCTTTACGAATTTAAGGGCAAGGATACCAAGGAATTCACGGACAATTATTTGGCCACTTTAAGGAACGAAGAGGTTGGTTTTGTTTTCCAGTCATTTAACCTTTTGGCGCGCACCAGTGTTTTAGACAATGTAAAACTGCCGCTTATTTATAGCGCCAAAAAAAATCACGACGAGTTGGCCAAGAAAGCATTGGACGCCGTGGGGCTTTCGCACCGGTTGGGTTTTTTTACCAACCAAATTTCCGGCGGGGAAAAACAGCGCGTGGCCATTGCCCGCGCCTTGGTTTGCGGCCCGGCCGTAATTTTTGCGGACGAGCCCACCGGCAACCTGGATTCCAGGAGCGGCAACATTGTTATGGAAATTTTGCAAAAATTAAATGACCAGGGCCGCACTATTATTTTGGTAACCCACGAAGCTGACACCGCGGCGCACGCTAAAAGAATTATCCGCCTTAAGGACGGGAATATTGTCAGCGATGAAAAAGTGGCAAAAAGAACTATTGCCACCGACGGTAAGGATTTGGTGAAATAAAAAAGCGGCGCCAAGAGTGGGCGCCGCGGGCGGGCTTTTAGGTGTTTGATGCTTTTTTCTGACGACACCCTAAAACGTATGTTGTTACCGACATGGCTATCATGAGAATGCCTAGAATGTACACCCCGACATTGCCTTCAAATGTCCGGATCAACAAGTGACCCAAAGCTAGCACATGACGCCAGCCTGCGCACACAAGTTCTATTGCGCCTATGACAAAGGCAATTAAAGCAACCATTTTTAATAGCTTTTTATCGTCTGTGTCCTTCATTGTTCCTCCCCCGGTCATTTTGCCTAAGGATTTTATTTTTTGCAAATGAACTTTATAAGCACCATTAAATTAGTAATTAGAACTTTGCTGGCCAGAAAAGGCAGGTCGTTTTTAACCATCCTCGGCATTGTCATTGGTGTGGCCGGAGTAATTATTATTATCGCGCTTGGCGCGGGCGCGCAGTCTTTGGTATTGGGCCAGGTGACAAAACTCGGCAGTAATCTTTTGTATGTCCAGCCCTGGACAGGCAACCCTAACGGGCCGCCCAGCCAACTTTTTGGCCTTGTTATTACCACTTTAACGCCCCAGGACGCGGAGGCTATTCGCGACACCTCGCGCGTGCCGCACGCCGCCGCTGTTAACTCGACCATCCAGGGAGCCGCTACGGTTACGTGGGGTTCGCAAAGCGTGGACACCAATTTTACGGCTACCGATTACCGTTACCCGGAAGGCATAAATTTTACCATGAGAGAGGGCTACTTTATTAGCCAGCAGGAAGATGCCGGCAACGCCAATGTCGTAGTGCTTGGCTCAACGGTGGCGGACGAAGTTTTTGGAGGAAGCGGGGTTGACCCGCTCGGCCAGGTGGTAAAAGTAAAAAGCGCTTCGCAGAAAACCCCCTCGACAGGCTCGGGGTCGTTGACCGGCGGCATCCCTTTAAGGGTAATTGGCGTAATTAATGAACGCGGCAGTTCTTTTTTCCAGAACCAGGACGATTTGATTTTTATGCCTTTGCAAATTGGCCAGAAGCAGCTGCTCGGCGTTAATTACATCCAGGGAATCGGCGTCAAGGTTGATGCCGCGGAAAACGTAACCCAAACAGCAGAAGACATCAGCGCCCTATTAAAGGAACGCCACCACATCCGCGAAGATGTGAACGTTGATTTTATTATCAGGAACCAGTCCGATGCCATAAATATTTTAAGCACCATCACCAACGCGCTGAAATTATTTTTGGCGGCAATGGCCGCGATTGCCTTAATAGTCGGCGGCATCGGCATTTTAAATATTATGCTGGTGACCGTGGCAGAGCGCACGCGCGAGATTGGCCTGAGAAAGGCCGTGGGCGCCAGCAACGCCGCCGTGCGCAACCAGTTTCTGCTTGAAGCCGGAACTTTAACATCTTTAGGCGGGCTTTTCGGCATTTTTTGGGGCGTGGTTATTTCTTATCTGGCGGCGCTTTTAATGCGCTACTTGGGATATGACTGGGATTTTGTGGTATCGCTTTCTTCCGTTGTTTTGGCCGTCGGCGTTTCAATTTTAACCGGAGTGGTTTTTGGTTTGTATCCGGCGTATAAAGCATCGAAATTAAATCCCATAGACGCGCTCCGATATGAATAAAAAGAACCAAGAATCAAGACCACAAGAACCAAAAAAGAATCAAGGTTTAATTTTTAAAATTTTAAATTTGGAATTTTTTTGGTTCTTGCATCTTGGTTCTTGAGTCTTAATCTTTTATGTTTAATTCTTTCAAACAATCCGTAACAGCTTTGCGTTCCAATCCCGCGCGGACTATTTTAACCACGCTTGGAATTGTTATTGGCATTGCCACGGTAATTTTGGTTTTGTCCGCCGCCGCTGGTTTTAGAAGTTTAGTCAACAACCAAATTGCCAGTTTGGGCACGAATACTTTGGTAATAGCAACCAAAGTTCCGCCCACAACCAAAAACCGCGCATCGGCTCAGCGCAACGGACCGAGCTTTGACGCTACTGTTGCTATTACTTCTTTAAAAATGAGGGACTTGGACGATATAAGGCGCCTGCCTAACGTTATCAATGCCTACGGCATTGTGGTGGGCCAGGCTGTGGTAAGCTACTCACAAAATAAAAAAAGTGAAATGTACATTGGCGTTTCGGCCGAACGTTTTGAAATTGACAAGGGCACGCTTAACAGCGGACGTTTTTTTACCGCCGGGGAAGACCGCGGCGCGGCGCAGGTGGCGGTAATCGGTTCGGTCATAGCTACCGACCTGTTCGGCCAGGACCCGCCCGTGGGCAAGTATATGCGCGTCGGGCCTTTAAATTTTTTGGTTGTCGGCGTTTATAACTCCCGCGGCGGCCCGTCAGGAGGCGGCGATGACGCGGTTTATATTCCTCTTGTGACCGCGCAAAAAAAACTTTTAGGCATAGACCATATTGCCCGGGGCGTTGTGGAAATGAAAGACATTAACCTGTCCGAAGCCACGGCCCAAGACATAAGGCAGGTTTTAATGCGCAACCACGATATTACCGACCCCGTGAAAGACGACTTTACCGTGGCCACCCAGGCTGACGTATTGGGCACGCTTAACACCATTTTTAACGGCATAACTTTTTTGCTTATTGCCATTGCCGCGATTTCCCTAGTCGTCGGCGGAGTGGGCATAATGAACATTATGTATGTAGTAGTTACCGAGCGCACTTCGGAAATTGGCCTGAAAAAAGCTTTGGGGGCAAAAAATTCTGAAATATTAACTGAGTTTTTAGTTGAGTCAGTTTTAGTTACGGTGCTCGGCGGAGTAATAGGCATATTGGCCGGCGCGTTTTTGGGCTGGCTGGTTTCCGTAGTCGCTACTTCCCTTGGCCTTACCTGGCGCTTTATTGTGCCTGCTTACGCGATTATTTTGGGAGTCGGGGTTTCCGGCGCGATTGGCATAGGCTTTGGCGTTTTGCCCGCCCGCCAGGCTTCCAAGCTGGATCCTATCAGAGCTTTGCAATACGAGTAAACCAGCTATCACATTATTTCGCGGCCGCGAAATAATGTGATATAATATTTTTATGTCAAATACACAGTATTCTCTCACAGATCTTATCCTCGATAATTTATTAAATTTAAGGGGGCTGATATCTCGTTCCCAGAGTCTCGACTATATGTTGGCTAAAAAACGGGATGAGATATCAAATCGCGAATTTAGACAGGCTGTAAGCCGGTTACAGGCTCGCAAACTTTTGGCGATTACCGAAAAAAACAACCAGAAATTCATTAGGCTGACTGACCGCGGACAGCTGGAAGCCCTGCTCCTCAAAGCAAAACTTGACAACCAAAAGCCGTGGGACGGTAGGTGGCGCTTATTCATTTTTGACATACCTGAAGCCAGCAAAGATAAAAGGGACTCTTTACGGAGCTTGTTGAAGAAAAATAATTTTTGCAAGCTTCAAGCCAGTGTATATGTAAGCCCTTATCCGTTGAATAGGGAAGCAATAAGCTATTTGAATCAGAGTGGTTTGCGCGATTATCTTAGAATTTTAAAAATAGAAGAAATGGACAATGACGAAGAGTTATTGAAAAAGTTTGGGTTAAAAAAGAAATCACAATAACTCGCGGCCGCGAAATTTTGTGATTAGTTAAATTATTGTTATTATTAAACTAAAGATAAAGCAGTTGAAACAAACATGATAAAAATTGCAATAATAGGGGGCGGGTTTGGCGGACTGCAAACAGTCCTGGGCCTGGAAAAAAAATTCAAAGGAAATAACAATGTTTCGCTCGCGCTTATAGACAAGCGCGATTACCATTTGTTTACCCCAAATTTATACGAGGTTGCCACGGCCGGGGAAGATTTGGTTTCCGTAAACCAGATTAAAAAAAGCATTACTTTGCCGTTTAAGGAAGTTCTGAAGGGCAAAAATGTAAAATTCATCCAGGGGGAAGTAACGGAACTGGACCCAGAAAGAAAATGCCTAATTTTAGGCCAAAAAAAACTGGATTACGATTATCTTGTTTTGGCTTTGGGTTCGCAGAGTGAGTTTTTTAACATTCCGGGCGCGAAAGAAAACGCCATGATACTCAAAGACCTGCCCGACGCCCTGCGCGTAAGGAATAAGATTGCTTTTGCCATGGAAGCCCAGCGTTTTGAAGTCAACAAAAAGAACTTGCGCTTCGTTATTGCCGGCGGCGGCTATACAGGCGTGGAGCTGGCAGGGGAGCTTAAAGGACTCGCGGATTTTTTGGCCTGGCAGAACCAGTACCCGAGGGAAAAAGTTACAATTGAAATAATCGAAGGCAATAATAAGCTCATTGCCGGCTTTGATGATCGCATGAGCCGCGATGCTTTGTACCGCCTGAAGAATATTGGCGTCCAGGTGAGGCTTTCGGAAAAAATTGCCGCGGTGGATTTGCATTATATTTCCTTGGCTTCAGGAGAAAAGCTGGCTTATGATATTTTATTTTGGAGCGCCGGGGTTAAAGCCCGCGGCATTAACAGCAGTATACAAATGGCTCTTGACCCCCGGGGCCGCCTGGATTTAAATGAATTTTTACAGGTCAAAAATTTCCATAATATTTTTGGCCTTGGCGACATGGCGGCTGTATTAGGTACAAACGGCAAGCCCGTACCTGCCAGCGCGCAGGACGCGGCAGACCAGGGAAAATATTTGGCATATGCCCTGCCTTACATTCTACAAAACCAAAAGCCGCCCAAGGTTTACAAAAACATTAAACACGGCTTCATTGTAAACTGCGGCGGCAAATGGGCAGTCATGAGCTACCGCGGAATTTACGCGACCGGATTTTTTGCTTACGCCATAGACAAACTAGCCCACATAAGGTATTACATGTCGGTCGTCAGCCTATGGAAAGCCATAAAGTATGTAGTCTTTCAGATGGAAATTTATTCGAGGAATGATTAGTTGTATGTCATCCCGACCGACCGAATGCATCTGAGGGAGCGGAGGGATCCCTTAACGCTTGCTGATTATCAAATGTAAGGGATTCCTCGGCTCGGATGCACTCGCTCGGAATGACAGATAAAAAAACCGCCTATTCGGCGGTTTTTCCGCCAGAGGCGGATCCCGCTCCGCGGGACTTATAAACTTTTTTCGGCTTGGGAGGGTTTTCCCCAGTACCAGTCGTCGGACTCCGGTACGGGACAAGCTTTCCAGTTTTTATTCAACCTTTTTTTTGTATGCCTTCTTTGGTTTTGGAGGGTTGGCTTTCCAATCTTCAAAAGCTTTTTGTAGTTGCTCCTGGCTTTCTGGTTTTAGATTCATCACGAACGTGCAGTCCGGGAAGAGAGTGCAGGCAAAAAACATTTTACCGCGGCCGCGGGATTTTTTTTCCACAATATCACCCGGTTTGTTTTTACGGGCATCGGAAGCCAAACAGTTTAGGCATTTAAAGCCGGTTTTATTCCAAATTTTGCTAATGCCTTTGCATTTGGGATAATCCACACAGCCGAGGAAAAAACCAAAGCGGCCGCGCCTTACGCCCATTTGCTTGCCGCAAATCGGGCACATTTCGCCTTTGGTTTTTTCTTCCAATTCTTTAATCTTCGCCGCTTCTTCGGGCATGGGCTGGGTAATTTTGCTTCCTTCTTCCGGACATGCCAAAAATTTTCCGTTACGCCCGTATTTAATGAGCATCATTTTGCCGCAGTGGGAGCAGGGGGTGATGGAAATTTCTATTTGTTTTTCCACGCTTTTTTCTTTTTCAATCAAATGCTTTTTAAACGGGCCGTAAAATTCGTGCATTACTTCCACCCATTTAATTTTGCCTTCGGCAATAAGGTCAAACTCTTCCTCAATGTGCGAAGTGAAGTTAATGTCCACAATTTCCGGGAAATTTTCCACCAGCATATCGTTAACCAAAAAGCCTTCTTCCGTGGGCGAATATTTTTTATCAACTTTATTTACGTAGCCCCGGTCTTGTATGGTGGATAAGGTCGGCGCGTAAGTAGAAGGCCGGCCCACGCCGTGTGCTTCCAGTGCTTTTATTAAAGTAGCGTCGGAATACCTTGCCGGCGGTTCGGTAAAATGCTGGAGAGGGGAGAGTTGAATCAATTTTAAAAATTCATCAACCGAAAGTTCGGGCAGTACGCCTTCAATTTCATCTTCGGCTTTTTCATCCTGGCCTTCGGTGTATGCGCGGATGAAGCCGTCAAACTTAATAGTTTGCCCGTTAGCCCTAAAAGTATATTTATCTTTGGCTAAAATATCGGCCGCAGTTTGCTCAAGCACAGCCTGCGCCATTTGGCAGGCAATGGTGCGTTTCCAAATAAGGTCGTAAATTTTAAACTGGCCGGCATCCAAACTGTCTTTTATATCCGACGGTTTCCTTAAAACATCTGCCGGGCGGATGGCTTCGTGCGCTTCCTGCGCGCCTTTGCTTTTGTTGGTAAAAAATCTAGGTTCGCTTAAAGCGTATTCTTTGCCGAAATGTTCGGCGACAACCTGGTGGATGCTGTCCAAAGCCGATTTGGCCAAATTCAAGCTGTCGGTTCTCATGTAAGTAATCAATCCCTGGTGGCCTTCGTTTTTTAAGTTGATGCCCTCATACAACTGCTGGGCAATTACCATGGTCTGTTTGGCTGACATGCCGAATTTGCGCGCCGCTTCCTGCTGGAGCGTGGATGTAATAAATGGGGGAGAGGGATTGCGCTTTACTTCCTTTTGGTTTATATCAACTACTTTGTATTCCGCGCCTTTTAAATCATCGGTGATTTTTTTCGCGTCAGCTTCCGCGGTAATATCCATTTTGCCTACGGATTTTTCCCCGATTTTTGCAAGTTTGGCGACAAAGGTCTTCTCGGAACCCTCACCCTTGGTCCCTCTCCCAGAGGGAGAGGGAAACTTAGACAGTTCCGCTTCTATTGACCAATATTCTTCTTTTTTAAATTTTTCAATTTCCCGCTCGCGCTCCACTACCAAACGCACGGCCACGGATTGCACGCGGCCGGCAGAAAGACCGTATCGTATCTTCCGCCACAAAAATGGGGAAAGTTCATATCCCACCAACCTATCAAGCACGCGCCTGGCCTGCTGGGCATCCACCAAATTCAGGTCTATATCTCGGGGGTTCTTCATGGCCTCGTCTATGGCCGACTTGGTAATTTCGTGGAAAACTATCCGTTTTATGCGCTTGTCCTCTTTGCCTTTGGCAATCTGGGCCTCGTCGCCCAAATCCAAAGCCTGCACCAAATGCCAGGAAATGGCTTCCCCTTCACGGTCCTCGTCAGTCGCCAATATAATAGAGGGCGCGCCTTTGGCGTCCTTCTTTAGTTCGGCAATAACATCTTTGGCTTTTGGGGGAATAATATAGACAGGCTCAAAGTCATGCTCAACATCAATGGAAATTTTAGATTTTGGCAAATCCCGCACATGCCCCATACTGGCTTTTACCGTGTATTCGCCGCCCAAAAAACGCGAAATAGTTTTCGCTTTGGTGGGGGATTCTACTATTATTAGGGGTTTGGACATGGGATTTAATATGATACTAATATACTAATCTGAATACTAATGATACCAATAATACGAATTTTGTAATTTTAGATTAGTATTATTTGTATAATTCGCATGCATTCGTATATTAGTATCTCATAATACAAAAGTGAGTTTAACCATAAAAAAAATATTTGTCAAATTATGGTATAATAAAGCATATGAAAAAATATAATTTACAATCCGGCTTTACACTTATTGACCTTTTGGTCACTATCTCTGTTATCTCTTTCCTATCGAGCATACTTTTAATTTCTGTTGTCAATGTCAGAATTAAAGGCCGTAATACTTTTACGGCTAAGGCCGTAGACCAATACATTACGTCTTTTCAGGCTTATTATAATGATTATGGGCGATATCCTAACACTGGCGCGCCGGACCTCAATTACTATTGTATTGGCGCGCCTGCATGTTTTGTTAGTGGGGTTTGGCCGACAAATGCTGCCATAAATAATGCTTTATATCCGGCTTATGTGGCAAAGCTAACCAACGTTAGCCCAAAACCTTTAGATATCGGTTTTGGCGCGGCTAATTCTTGGCAGGGACTGGCTTATTCCTGCACCCAGTGGACAAATTCACCCTGCTCGTCGATAACCCTAAGGTGGGCTTTGGAAGGTTGGCCTAAAAGTTGCGGTTATGGCGCCAGCGCAACGCAATCCGGTTTAAATACTTTTTGCCAACTAACCGACTTTAGTTATTAGTTTAAAAGTTTTGAGTTTTGTCCGATTTTTTGCAATATTTTTTTACTCTCATCTTCCGTTGCCGGGCGGGGTTGGGAGTTTTCTATTATTACGGGTATGAGTTCGATGGAGTCGAGTTGGATAGGCTTGCGCGAGCCTTGAAGATCTGGGCAGTTGTAGCGTGCCGATTCATCGGCGGTCAAGGATCGCCCATAAATGGGCACGTTACATTCTGATTTTTTGCTGATCGAAATCTTCAATGTTAATCCCTCTTTAACATCCTGGCTAAAGTCCTGGTCAAAAATAAAGTTACCCAGCGAGTAGAAAATATACTTAGGGTTTGCACAAGCCATATGACCCT
>JAHFJJ010000027.1 GCA_023245895.1 Candidatus Doudnabacteria bacterium | reverse complement strand
ACAAAAATGAGCAAAAATAAACTGCATTTCTAATTTTTGTCATTTTTATTATTTTTTTAATTTTTGCTCATTACCTTATCACTCCTCTGCTCCTTACCCTAAAGTTATCCAGTGTTCGCTTCACAAAATTGGAAAAAAGGTACACGGGGTAAAGCAAAAGCCCGTTGTAAACCAAACTTGGAATAAAGCCCGACATTATAATTTTAAATCCCGTATACCCAGAAGTCCAATTGAACTTAAAAGCCATAAAACCGTACAAACATAAAATAATATCTACCGTCAGCAAAGATACGGCCAGCGCGGCGCTTAAAGTTTTCCAGTTAAATTCCATGACTAATATGTTACTGGCGACCAAATGCATACACAGACTGACTGTAAGAAAGGCCAGGGTAAAGCCGCCAAAAAAACCGGTGGAATAAAAATCCAAAAACGCGCCGCAAACAAAGCTTATAAAAAAAAAGTCAAAGTCTTTTTTTTCCAAAGACGCGCACAAAGCGAATAAAAACAGCAAGTTGGGAATTTGCCCCTTCAACGGTATTTGCGTAAAAAGGCCCAGGTTAATACCGAGCAGGAGGATGATTGAGATTAGGTAAATTACATACTTCATAATGTAGCAATCGCAAATAAACAAATAAACACAAATATACAAATCATAGAAAATTCAAATAATTAATGGCGCGACCGGATAGGGATTTCTATATTTGTTTAAATTTGTATATTTGGGAATACTACTTAACCACGAACACAAATTCCAAATTGCTAAAATCAACGGGGCTGGAAAGCGCGGCTCTTTTAAACAAGTCGTTGTCCGAAGACAACACGTCGCTTACCTCCCCGACCAAAATGTTTTTGGGGATTTTTTCGTTAATGCCCGCGGTTACCACCAGAGCGCCCCTTTTTAAATCCGAAGTCTGGGGGACCTGGTCCAGCATTATGCCCGAGCCAAAAGAACCTTTAACAATTGCGGCCTGGGCGGTATCGCTTACCCTGCCGTCCGTGGAAAAATTGGAACTGGTAACCAGCAACGCGCTGGAAGAACCCCGGCCGGAATAAGTTATTTTGCCCGCCAAATAACCCTGGGAAAGTACCGCCTGCCCCGGCTCCACACCATCGTCAGTGCCGCAGTTTAAAACCAGGCCGTCAGCTTGGCCAAACGGGTTATTGGAAAGCACGGTACAGGCCACCAGCTGGTACTTGGTATTTTTTACAAAGCCCAGCTCTTTCCTTAAAGCCTGGTTTTCGCGCGCCTGTTGGTTGGCATCCACAAGGTTTTGCTCCAGCGTCCGTATTCTGGAAGACAGCTCAGCATTTTCCAGGGTGATTTTCCTCAGCTCATAAATGGTGCCAAAAAAAATCTTTACCGGCAAAGCCACAACCTTTACCGCGGCTACTACCGGCCGGGGAGAATGGAGCACGGCAGTCCTTATAGGATCCAGCCAGCCTTTAATTTGTAAAACTGCCAAAACCGCCAGCAAAACCAGGCAAACAGAAAAAATCACAAAGGCTTTGGTGTAAATGAATCTCATATGCAGTAATCTCAAATATACAAATTTAAACAAATATACAAATCACACAAAATTCAAATAACTAATGGCGCGGCCGGATAGGGATTTGTATATTTGTGCCTATTTGTTTATTTGCGATTACTACTCCTTAAGGCTTTTATAATACTCAACTCCCTCTTTTGTCGTATGAAATTTGCCTTCCAGCTGCGCTTCAAAAAGCATATTTAAAATCGGTTTAAAAGCACTGCCCGGCTTTAAGCCTAAAAGTAACAAATCGCGGCCCTGTACCAAGGGTTTGGGTTTTTCCACTCCCACTTCAAGCCTGTCCGCGTGTTGTAAGAGAACCTCACCTTCAGGATAACCATGCCAGGGCAAATCCCTGCCCCTATGGTCAGCCTCCCCTACCATGACCAATTCTTTAATAGTGGCCGGATGGAGGCGATGCGCAAGCCGCCTCACTGCTGTGTCGCTTGGATTTTTATTTAACGACGGCCATAAATGCTCAGCGACTAAAGGCAAAATCTTTTTGATTATGTCATGCGGGACCTTTAAGCTTTCCAAAAATTTTTGGGTCGGCTCCAGCCCAGCTTCCGAATGGGAGTGCGAGATTATCCTACCGTCGCTTTTCCTTACTTCAGTAGTTGCGGGTTTGCCCAGGTCGTGGCATAAAGACGCCAGCATAACCACCTGCATATCCTGACCCTTTAAATTTTCGCGCCTGCTTATTTCGGCTGCCGCATCTACCACCATACCGGTATGAATCCAAACATCCCCCTCCGGATGCCATTCTTTTTCTTGTGGCACATCTATTAGTGCGTTGAGTTCCGGGTGGAGCTTACTTATGACTCCCATTTCCCGTCCGGCATTAAGCCCCACGCTGGGCTTTGGCGATTTAAGTAATAACTTATTCCATTCTTCACCCACTCTTTCTTTTGCCAGCTCCGAAAGGTCCAAGGAGCGGCAAAGCTCAAGCGTTTCGCTTTCAACTGTAAAACCAAATCGTCCCGCAAATTGCATGGCGCGTAACACTCTTAAGGGGTCTTCCACAAAAGTTTTAGGGTCGGTTGCCCTTAAAACCTTTTTCTGTATGTCAGCCATGCCGCCGAACTTGTCGATTATTTCCCCGGTTAGGGGGTCTAGGGCAAGCGAGTTCATGGTAAAATCCCTCCTGCGCGCAGCTTCTTCTACCGTCATATTAGGGTCACCCTCAACAGTAAATCCTTTATGGCCTAGGCCTGTCTTGGAGTCACGGCGTGGTATGGAAATATCCAAGCCGCCCAACTTAACCACGCCGAAGCTCGCGCCTACAATATTAATTTCACCCAAACTTTTTAAAATTTCCTGGAGGCGGACGAACGGTACTCCGTATACTTCTATGTCAGTATCTTTGGAAGCCACATTCTGGCCAAACCTTTTTAGGGCTTCGTCACGGGTAAAGCCGCCTACCACCAAAGCCAGGCCGCCTTCGGCTTTCGCCAACTCGGCAACTTTTAGGGCCAGAAATAAATCTTCTTTAAATTCCGGGTCGGTTTCCAATTCGGCTTGTTGGTAAAAATTCCTGCCATAAAGCAAATTTGCTTCCGCGTGCGCGTCATTAACCTCTTGGGCCAACTGGCCTTTAGGCAAACCGGCAAGCCTGGCTTCCCTGGCTTCTAACTCCTCATTGGAAATTGGGTCAAATTTTTCCTGCATATGTTAAATTCTAACAAAAGCTTTAGTAGGAGAATCGCGTAGCGGCACAATTAACAATTAACTTTTGATTTTTGGCGTTAATAGTTAATTGTCAAAGGTTAATAGTTGTTTACCTCGGTATTTTCCCCAGCTCCGTGGGCACCAGTACGTCTTTTAAAAATTCCAAATCTTCCACCACCACACCGCAACCGCGCGCCACGCAGGTTAACGGGTCTTCAGCTACTACAATCGGCATGGCCGTGGCTTCTTTAACCAGCTTGTCCAAACCGCGGAGCAACGCGCCGCCGCCTGCCAATACAATCCCCTTGTACATAATGTCGGAAATCAGTTCGGGCGGGATTTCTTCTATTACGCTTTTAATGTTGTTCACAATGACTTTCAAACTGTGCATTAACGCCTCGCGGACTTGCGCGTCGGAAATGGTAACTTCTTTGGGCAGGCCGGATACCAGGTCGCGCCCGCGCATGGGCGCGTATAACGGCTCGCCCAAAGGATAGGCGCTGCCGATTTTTATTTTGACTTCCTCGGCGCTGCGCTCGCCAATCAGCAAATTAAAATTGTCGCGCGCGTACTGGATAATGTTCTGGTTCATTTCATCGCCCGCAATGCGGATGCTTTTGGAAATAACAATGCCGCCCAAAGAAATTACGGCAATTTCCGTAGTGCCGCCGCCAATGTCCACTATCATACTGCCCTGCGGGTCCTGCACGTTAAGCCTGGCCCCAATGGCCGCGGCCATGGGCTCCTCTATTAAAAAAGCCTGGGCCGCGCCGCCGTTAATGGCCGCGTCCTGCACGGCGCGCTTTTCCACTTCTGTCACGCCCGAAGGGATGCCAATAACTACGCGCGGGCGCCGCAAAAAAGTGTAGGTCTGCGCGTGGACCTTGTCTATAAAATACCTTAGCATGGCTTCTGTTACCTCAAAGTCGCTAATAACTCCGTCCACCAACGGGCGCGTGGCCACAATGTGCGGCGGCGTGCGGCCTACCATACTGCGGGCGTCACTGCCAATGGCAAGAATCTGTTTGGTACGCTGGTTAACCGCCACCACGCTGGGCTCGTTAATAACAATCCCCTTGCCTTTAACGTAAACAAGGGTATTGGCCGTGCCCAGGTCTATACCAATGTCTTTTGAAAATCTTTGGTAAAATCTTTCTAGCATTTGAATTAAGTTGGAAGTTTAAAATATCCTAATATCTTAATATCTACTAATATCCTTTTAGGATATTGTGATATTTATTGATATTAGGATATTTTTGATTTTTATTTTACTTATTCTAACTTTTTTACTATCTCATCTAATTTAATAAGTTTAACTTCACTCTCATTCCTAAGCTTAAGCTCGACTGATTCTCTCTCAAGGGTTTTAGCCGATACTACAAGCCTGTAAGGAATGCCGATTAAATCCGAGTCCGCGAATTTGCTCCCGGCGCTTGTTTCCCTGTCATCATATAATACCTCAATTTTGTGTTTTAACAAAGTTTCGTATAGTTTTTCCGCTTCTTTTTCCGCGCCCTTTAGGCTAATAAGGTGGACTTTAAACGGCGCGACGCTTTCGGGCCAAACTATGCCTTTTTCGTCGTTAAACTTTTCCACCAGTGTGGCCATGGTCCTGCCAATGCCAATGCCATAACAGCCCATATAATAAGGCTTTTCACTGCCGTCTTCGTCGCGGTAAACCGCACCCTTCATTAAAGTCGTGTAATGGTAGCCTAACTGAAAAATATTACCCACTTCTATGCCTTTTTTTTCTACTAACTTATGCTTGCCGTCCGGCGCCGTATAGCCTTCCTTGGCCAGGGCAATGTCGTAAAACTTTTCCGGTTCAGGCAGGTCCCGGCCGAAGTTAATATTAATGGAATGGTAATTGGTTTTGTTGGCGCCGCACTCAAAATTCTTGCGGCCCTTTAATGAGTCATCCATAATTACAATAACCTCTTTGGGCAAATTTAATATGCCCGCGTAGCCCACTTCCGCCCCTGTAACCTTTTTTACCACTTCCGGCCGCGCCAGCTTAAGCTCATTACAGCGCAAAATATTTTTAAGCTTTGATTCATTAATGTCGTAAAGGCCGTTAACCGCCGCGGCCACTACCTGGCTCGGGTTTTCCGTTTCAAACAAAATTGTTTTGGTGGTTACTTCAACAGCAATGCCCAAAAATTTAGCCAATTCCTCCACGCCAATTATCCCCACACCCTCAACGTCTTGCCTTGGCTTTTCCTCTTCGTGCTTGTGCTCAGAGAATTTTTTAAACTTAGCTACATCCTCATGCGCCGCGTAAGAACCGTCTTTTGTGGCGAAATATTTGGTCTCTCCGCTTTCGGCTTCCACCACAAATTCGTGGCAATACTCCCCGCCAATATAGCCGTTGTCTGATTCCACGATGGTAGTTTTCAAATCTAATCTTTCAAAAATAGTCGTATAAACCCGTTTCATATCCTCATAGGTTTTTTTAAAATCTTCTTCGTCCCTGTGGAAGGAATAGCCGTCCTTCATAATAAATTCGCGCACGCGCAAAAGCCCGCCGCGCGCCCTAAGCTCGTCGCGGAATTTTGGCGAGAACTGGTAAAGCTGGAAAGGCAGGTCTTTATAGCTAAGCTGGTACTTCCTTACCAAATCAACAAACATTTCTTCAGCCGTGCCACCCAAAGCAAATTCACTATCGCGCCTGTCCTTAACTTTCATCAATTCAAAACCTGTGGTCGATGTCCTGTTGGTTTCCTTCCACAACTCCAAAGGATGCAAAATCGGCGCGACCATTTCCTGGGCGCCAATTTTGTCCATTTCTTCTTTAACAAGGAAAATTATTTTCTGTTGGACTCTTTGCCCTGCCGGCAAAAAATAATACCTCCCCGCTACGGACTCCTGAATAAAGCCCGCTTGCTTTAATAATTTGGCCGATACTATTTTATCCTCCTCGGAAAAAGTTTTAGATGTCTTTAAAAAATATTTGGATTGTCTCATAAATTTATTTCCCTATTACATCATGGACCGATATAAATATCATAAATACCAGTAAGAATACAAATCCCGCGGTGTTGGCTATTTGTTCAACTTTTTGGTTGTTGCGTCTGCCGCGGATTTTTTCTATAACCAGGAATAACACCCGCCCGCCGTCCAAAGCCGGAAACGGTAAAATGTTCAGGACGGCCAGGCTCAACGAAAGTATTATAGTTAAATTGACCAGCGAAATAAAACCCGTCTGCTTGGCTTGGCCAACATATTTAGCTATCTTTATCGGCCCGCCCACAGAGTCCAAACCAACTTTTCCGGTAACCATTTGGTAGACCCCCTTAGTTACCATGCCTAAAACCTGCCAGGTGGTTTTAGCTCCCTCCACAGGAGCCAAATACCAAGGGTATCTTAGATTGCCGATAAAGCCGAGCGCTATGCCGGTCGGGCCGCTATTCGGGCCGGGGTTAGGGTTGGGCGTTACAGTAAAGGTTAAATTTTGTTTGCCTCTTTGTAGTTGAAATTTAAGGTCATGGTTTTTATTGGACTTAACATAAGTCTGAACTTCATCTATGGAATTAAAGTTATGGCCGTCTATGGCGACAATTGCGTCCCCCGGCTGCATGCCTGCTTTGTCCGCTGCCAAACCCGGCTCGACCTCAGAAATTCCAATTTTAGCATTTGTAAAAATTGCGTTTTTAGGAACATCGTTAGGACTCGATAAGGCGGCCGGCGTGCCCACGGCATAAGTTATAGACAATAATGCCCAAGCCAAAATTACGTTCATTGTAACTCCCGCAACCAGCGTAAAAAACCTTGGCCAAAAACCTTTGTTAATAAAACTTTTAGGATTACTCTCGTCCTCATTGTTTTCCCCCACAATCCGGACAAACCCGCCCAAGGGAATCCAGTTAATGGAATAAACTGTTTCCTGTCTTACCCCCTCTCCCTCCTTGTCCGCCATAGTCCGCCTGAGACGGACGTCGGTGGATGGGAGAGGGTCGGGGTGAGGGTTCTTGGCTCCTGCGATAATTCTCCACTTACCCTCAACCTTCTGAATCCCCGCAATCCTGGGCGGAAACCCAAACCCAAACTCCTCCACCTGCATGCCGCTTTTTTTGGCAACGATGAAATGGCCGAACTCGTGGACGAAAACGAGAATGCCGAGGATGATTATGAAGATGGTGATAGTTGTAACCATAGATTGAATTATGAATCAGGAATTATGAATCATGGGCTTGTTTTCCCTAATTCCTAATTCATACTTCCTAATTCCTTTTAAACTGTCATTATTTCTTTCTCTTTTGCCTCCGCGTGCTTTTTAATTTCTTCGTTATATTTATCTACGACTTCCTGTAATTTTTTTTGGCCGACTTGCAACTCATCTTTACTGACCCTATTTTCACTCTCGGCTTTTTTCATTTCCTTATGGGCGCCTTCGCGCGCGTTGCGGATGCCGATTTTACCTTTTTCCGCAATTTGCCCAACTAGTTTTACCATTTCTTTCCTGCGCTCTTCGTTTAAAGCCGGCAAAGTAATCCTTACGACTTTTCCATCGCTGGAAGGGTTTAGGCCTAAGTTGGCCACCTGGATGCCTTTTTCTATTGCCGGGATTTGGGTGGGATCAAACGGGCTAATAGTAAGGGTGCGCGCATCGCTCGCCATAACCGTGGCTACATGTTCAATGGGCATTTTGGAACCGTAAGATTCCACCTGGACCGTATTTAAAAGGCCCGGGTTCGCCCGGCCGGTCCTTACGCCCGAAAGTTCGTGCGCAAAATGCTCCAATGCTTTTTTAAAATTCTCTTCGTGTTGGCTAAGTATCTGATCTATCATAAGTTAATTGTTCCGCCTAAGGCGGATTAATCGTTAATTGTTCTCACTGAGTATTATAAACCCCGGCGTAAACTATTTGCGGCAGTTCCGGGTCTATCAAAATATAATTTATAAACCCGCCAATGTTTACCCCCTCCGTCTGCCAGTTTACCCCGCCGTCTAAGGACTTGTAAATAGTCGCGCCTACGCTGGTATAAACTATATTGCTGCTGCTTTTGCTTATGGCAATTGCGCGCCCGTCGGCCTGGTCGGGTTTTATGGGCAAATTCTGCAAAAACCAGCTTTTCCCGCCGTCCGTAGTTTTATACAAACCCTTGTCCGTGGTCATGTAAATTAAGTCCGGCGTAGTGGCGTCTACATAGACCTGGTTAAAAAAGGAAATTGGATTAGGGGTTGTGTAAGCCAGGCGGGAAAAATCGTAAGTCTTGTTCAGGCTGGTGGTAATTTGCGAAAAACTGCCCCCAAAACCCGGCGCCATAAGCAGTCCCTGATTCCTTAACAAAATATAAATATTGCCCGACCGCCAGAATAAACCATTTACCCTGTCTGTAAAATCTTTTATCAGTTGCCAGGTATTGCCGGCATCCGCGCTTTTTACCGCGCTGCCCGAAGCCGTGCCTATAATTATTTGGTTAGGGTTGTCTGGGTTTAAAACAACTACCCTGACCGGGTTGGCCGCGCTCTCTTCGTTATAAACCTGGTTCCAGCTGGCGCCGCCGTCTATGGTCTTTAAGACGCGGCCGTGGTCGGCGTAAATGCCGGCGGCGTAAATAATCTGGGGGTCCTGGGGGTTGACCGCGAAATCATAAACTGAAATTTTGGAAAGGATTTTTTTCCAGGTGTCGCCCGAATCTTCCGACTTAAACAAGCCGTCGGTGTAACTGCCGGCAAAAAGCGTCTGGCGGTTGTTTGGGTCAAAACCCATTTTGGAAAAACTTAAAACGGACAGGCTGGTCTTTTCGGGATTACTGACCGTATTGGCAAACTGCCAGTCCGCGCCGCCGTTAACACTTTTTATTACGCCGCCGGGAATGGATTTTACCAGCGGATTGCATCCGGCAGACAAAAGCGCCAGCGCGGCTATTAAAACAAATTTTTTATTTAGCATAGTGCTTTAGTATATGGGATTTGTATATTTGTTTAAATTTGTATATTTGCGATTACTACATCTTTAAAAAAAGCGCCTGTAAAACCAGTTTTTTATTCATATTCCTGCGCAGGGCAGATAGCGCTTCGGCCAAGGCGCTGACTTTGTGCAAATCCTTGGGTTCAAATTTTAACGACTGCGCCTGGGCTAAAAACCAGGTAAGGATATTGTTTTCAAGCTCCGGGTTTTCCAACTCTGCCAGCCTGGAAATACTGCTGAATTTTTCTCCCAAAGGCTGTTTTTTTAATTTTTCAAACTCTTGGATAGTATTCCTTTCCTGTATTAAAAAATCTTTATCTTCGTTCATTTTTTTCAACCGGCCGGCGCGGCCGAAACTTAAGCCCAAAATCTCCTCCGAAGCCTCTAGCTTACCGGCTTGGGCAAATTGTTTTAAACCGGCTGTGTCCAAAATGTTGAACTGTAAAACCTGGCAACGGGAAATTATTGTCGGCAAAACTATGCCCGGCCCGGCAATTAAAATAATTATACTGCTCTCGGAAGGCTCTTCCAAAGTTTTCAGCAGGGCATTGCCGCTCTGGATGTTTAAATTTTCCGCGTTATTTATAACGGCGATTTTCTTAGCCCCCAAAAAAGGCTTGTACCCAACTTTGGAAATGAAACCCAAAACTTGTTCAACTGTTATTTCGGCCTCGGAATCTAAAATATGGAAGTCGGGATGGCCCTCAAGCTTTTCCGTTGCCAGGACTTTTTTTGCAAACTCCAAAGCCAGGCTTTTCTTGCCTACCCCGACCGGGCCGCTGAATAAATAGGCATGGGGAAATTTGCCCGAGGCAAGCTGTTTGTCCAGTAATTTTTTGATGTGTTGATGTCCAAAAATTTGCCAAGTCATTATCTAAATTTAGGACTTACGCATTGCGCCGAGTGCGAGGCATTTTGTGAGGATGTTTGGAGGCGTATTTAACATACGACGACAAACACCGCAACAAAATAACGAAGCAATCGGCCAAAGCCGCTTTTGAGGATCCGGCTCCGCCGGTCCTAAAAGCGGCGGTGCGTAAGTCCTAAAATTATAACATTTTTAGCGCTAATAACAAAATCCCCCGCCTTTTTGGCGGGGGATTTTTATTTGGCTCCTATTGGGCGACGGTTATTTTGCCGTTGGCCATGGGGTTTAAGTGGTCATGGAAACCCCAGCTGCCTGTTTTAACAAACTGGAATTTGAATGTACCCCCCGGGGCAATTGGCTTTTTGGCATCAAACTCGGGATAATTGGTATGGGTGGGGTGGGGCGCGGAAGCAGGCCAAAAATCTGTATTGCTCTTATTTCTAAAAATAACGTAATCGTTCGCTTTAATGCTTAACTGGCTGGGAGTATATTTACTGCCGTCATAAACTATTTCCACAACCTGGATGTCCGGCCCGCCGTCCATTTCCTCACCGGAGCTAAAAGTGCCAGTGGCGTGGGTGTTGCCTAAGTCCACCAATGCGCCGCCGTTTAAGCCTGTATTGTTTGAGGAGCTGGCCGTATCGCTAGGAGTTGGGCTTGGGGATGGCTGGGCTTGATTGCTAAGTTGGTTTTGGTCCTGGCTGGTTCCGGCCATTTCGCTCGCCGGGGCCTTAGCTTGGTTTTGGTTGACCGCATAATAGGCCGCTCCGCCAAGGAGTAAAATTATTACTAGCGCGATAATCGCTTTTTTCATATGATTTTCTTTAATGATATACTGTAGATAAGATTATATCATAAACTTTTATGAGAAAGAAGCTAGCCGAAGAATACCTTACCAAAGCCAAAAAGCGGGAAATAAAAAAAAGGCCGCGGATGCAAATGCGCGGCCGCGGACTAAGGTCTTCCCGCCATGGCGGCGGTTTGGTAGCCAGCATTAAGCCAGCACGCCGGGCAGGTGGATGATTGAACCTTCGAAAAAGGACTCCTCGTCAAGGTCAATCCCCCACATCGGGTTAAAGCACCCGACGAGCTCCATTTGGTGAAGCAAGGCTACTTGGATTAGGGCTTCTTTGTACCCCAAAATTTCAGCCACTTCATCAAAGTCCATGAACTGGTCTTCACTATTCTCCAACAGAGACAAAAGTTCAGCCATGTGAACCCCCTTCAAATGCAAACATTATACCAAAAAAATAAGCTTCTGGTAATAGTCGGTCCCACCGCCTCGGGCAAATCCGAACTGGCCGTTACTCTTGCCAAAAAATTCAACAGCGAAATAATTTCCGCCGACAGCCGGCAAATTTACAAAGGCATGGACTTGGGCACGGGCAAAATCCCGGGCAAATGGCATACATCACTAATTCACGGCCGTGAATTAGTGATGTATTTATATAAAAATGTCCCGCATCATTTAATAGATTTCACAAACCCAAAACGCCAATACTCGGTTGCGCTGTTCCAACGCGATGCTAAAAAAATAATTGCCGATGTTGTAAAACGCGGCAAACTGCCCATCCTTTGCGGCGGCACTGGGCATTGGATAGACGCGGTTGTATACAACCAAAATATCCCCAACGTTAAACCCAACCCCAAACTCCGCAAAAAACTACAGCGCCAAACCGCCGAGGAACTATTCGCGCGAATAGTTCACTTAGATCCCGCACGCGCCAAAACCATTGACCGCCACAACAAGCACCGCCTGATTCGCGCCCTTGAAATAATTTTGACTACCGGAAAACCAGTGCCCCCCCTGCGTGTCATCCCGAGTGCATCCGACCTGTCCGCCGAAGCCTTGGCGAAGGAGGAGGGGTCCCTTAACACTGATGAATTATCAAATTTAAGGGATTCCTCGACTCGGATGCACTCGCTCGGAATGGCACACTGGGATGTGCTTTGGATAGGAATCAATCCTTCCCAAAAAACTCTCTACCAAAAAATAGACAAGCGCCTTAAACAAAGGCTTAAAGCCGGGATGGTAAAAGAAGTCAGCAGATTGCATAAACAAGGATTACCCTGGCAAAAACTGGAGAGCTTCGGTCTGGAATACAAATTCATCGTCCAATACCTTCAAAAAAAACTTTCGCTTGATGAAACACAAACCCAACTCTCCTTTGCAATAAAACATTATTCCAAACGCCAAATGACTTGGTGGAAAAAAAATAAGCAAATAAAATGGATAAAAACTCCACCCCAGGCTGCTAAACTCCTTGAAAAATTCCTGAAATAAGAGTATAACTCCTCGCATAAACGCCACTCCGTGCCAACGCCGCAAGGACCCTACATCCTTCGGCGTTTTAATTTTTACAACATTCTTGCTTTTTGGTTGGTGTCTTTATATAATTAAATCATACAAGGAGGTTTGTGTTTTATGGACGAGAACGCCTTAAGGGCAGAACAAGGCCAGGGCCAACCGGTCCTTAGCCAAATTCATCCGGTTGCGGGCCAGCCTTACATTGTGGTAGATGTAGATTGGCGAGGATGGGGACTACCCTGCCCTATAATTGCAGATCCTGCCGCTACCGATAGTATCGCCAATACAGCCAGAGTCGATGCCGACAACGGCTCCATTCCGGTCTATGCGGACGTTGACTGGGAAACCCCAAGACGTGTCTGCTAACGCAGGCCAGCAGAAAGCCGCGCAGTAACGTACCCAAGTATGGTACTTCCTGCGCGGCAATTCTATTTTCACGCTTAGTATATTACCATGCTGTAATATACTTTTATTTTGATAACTTCTTTTTCAAAAGTTCATTTATAATTCCCGGGTTACCCTTGCCTTTCAGCTCCTTCATTGCCTGGCCTACTAGGAAGCCAAAACTTTTTTCCTGCCCGGCTTTATAGTCCATAACCGCTTTTTCGTTCGCGGTTATTACTTTATCTATGGCGGCAGATATTGCATCGGCGTCCGATGTTTGCTCAAGTCCCAAATCCTGCACAATGTTATCCGGCTCCCCGCCTTTTTCAAACATTACTTTAAATACAGTCTTGGCGGCTGAACCGCTAATTTTATTTTGGGATATTAGCATTAACAGTTCCGCAAAATTTTCCGGATCAATCTTACTATCTCCAGGATTCATTAGCTTTTGGTTTAAGGCAGCGCTAAAATCTTGTAAGCACCAATTGGCCGCCTGCTTTATTAAAGCATTACGATCAAGCCCGGCTTCCTGCTCCATCCACCCGTCTATTTCACTAACAACACTTTCAAAATAATTCGCCAATTCTTTCCAGTTAATTAAATTTTCCACGTCAGCCACGGGCAAATTAAATTCGGTGATGAATCTTGCGCGTTTTTGCGCAGGCAGTTCGGGCATTTCCGCGCGCAACTTGTCCAAGTACTCTTTTGTAAATTGCAAAACCGGCAAATCCGGATCCGGGAAATAGCGGTAGTCATTCGCTTCCTCTTTGCTCCTCTGCTCAACCGTCCGATTATTTTTTTCATCCCAGCCCATGGTTACCTGTTTGGGAATGCCGCCTTCCTTTAAAATTTCCGTTTGGCGCGCGATTTCGTAATTTATAGCCTGTTCAGCAAATTTAAAAGAGTTTATGTTCTTAACTTCCACTTTATATTTTGGTAAAGATGTTTCGCCCGGCTTACGAACGCTGATGTTTGGCTCACAGCGCATTGTGCCTTTTTCCATGTCGCAAGATGATGCCCCTAAATACCTTATGATGTTCCTCAATTCCTGCAAAAACGCCCGGGCTTGTTCCCCGCTTTCTATTTCCGGCTCCGTAAGAATTTCCAAAAGCGCGTTGCCGGCGCGGTTGTAATCTAC
>JAHFJJ010000026.1 GCA_023245895.1 Candidatus Doudnabacteria bacterium | reverse complement strand
AAGCAAAGAGAAAGATGGGTACATCATTCAAATACAATGTAAACGGCAAGGAATATACGCCGGAACAAATATCCGCTTTTATTTTGCAAAAAATTAAAAAAGACGCGGAAACATTTTTGGGTGCTCCGGTGAGTAAAGCGGTTATTACTGTACCGGCTTATTTTGACGATTCTCAAAGACAGGCTACAAAAAACGCAGGTGAAATTGCGGGTCTGGAAGTTGTTCGTGTAATTAATGAACCGACTGCCGCGGCTTTTGCTTATGGCTTGGATAAATCCAGCGCGAAAGATCAGAAAATCTTGGTATTCGATTTGGGCGGCGGAACTTTGGATGTGACGATTATGGATTTTAGCGAAGTGGACAAGCAGGCGACTTTTGAAGTTAAATCCACTTCGGGCGACACGGCTTTGGGCGGCAAGGATATGGACAAAGCATTGATTGATTATATTACGGCTGATTTTAAAGCTAAAGAGAAAATAGATTTATCTGCCGATGCTATGGCTATGAACCGTGTGCGCGAGGCTGCGGAAAAAGCCAAGATTGAGCTTTCCAATACATTTGAAACAGATGTAAATGTTCCGTTTATTGCGCAGAGCCCGGAAGGCGCGAAAAATTTGCAAATTAAAATTACCAGAGCAAAATTAGAAGAGTTAATCAAACCCCTCATCGAGAGAATGAGAAAGCCGGTGGAGCAGGCTTTGAATGATGCCAAGTTGACCCCGGCGAACATAGACAAAATTATTTTAATCGGCGGACCTACCAGAATGCCTGCGGTTAAACAGTTTGTGGAAACTTATGTGGGCAAGCAGGTAGAAGGCGGCATTGACCCAATGGAAGCCGTGGCCAAAGGCGCGGCTGTGCAGGCGGGAATTTTGGGCGGCGATGTGCAGGGCAAAGAAATTTTGCTTTTGGATGTTACGCCGTTGACTTTAGGTTTGGAAACTTTGGGTGGCGTTAGGACTCCGTTGATAGACAGAAATACTACCATCCCAACCTCCAAATCACAAACCTTCTCCACTGCGGCTGATAATCAAACTAGTGTAGAAATCCATGTCCTTCAGGGCGAACGCGAGTTTGCCAAGGATAACAAATCTTTGGGTCACTTTATTTTGGACGGCATCCCGCCGGCCCCCCGCGGCATACCACAAGTTGAGGTTACCTTTGATATAGATGCTAATGGTATACTTACAGTAAAGGCCAAAGACAAGGCTACAAATAAAGAGAATAAAATTACTATTCAGGGTTCGTCTAATTTAAACAAGGACGAAATTGAGCGCATGAAAAAGGAAGCCGAAGCGCACGCGGAAGAAGACAGGAAGAGAAAAGAAACAGTGGATATGAGGAACCAGGCTGACACCCTTATTAGCGTTTCCGAAAAAACTTTAAAGGACGCCACCTCGACAAGCTCGGGGTCTGCGACCGGCTCCAAAGTGAAAGAAGAAGACAAGACCGCGGTGGAAGAGAAAATTAAAGCATTGAAGGAAGTAAAAGACAAAGACGATATGGAAGCCTTAAAAAAGGCTATGGAAGAGTTATCGAACGCCATCCAAAAAGTAGGAGCGGCAATGTATGAAGCGCAAGCGGCAGGGGCTGCTCCGGCTGGCGATCAAAATCCATCAGCTGATGATAAAAATCCGCCGGCCGGCGGACAGGGTCCGGTAGATGCCGAATTCAAAGAAGTGCCAAAAGATAAATAAAGAAAATCCGGCGGCTGCGATGGGGCGCAGCCGCCGGGGTTGTGGCAAATGGCGTTAGCATCTGCCACTAAACAGGGAGGAGTACCACGGCTGGCGCCGCGGGGCATGTGTTGGGCCATGTTTCCTCCTCTGCTTAAAATGGTATTATATAGGTAGATAATAATTTTGCAATAGGCAAAAATAATTAACAAGACCAAAATGAAAAAAATACTACTTGTAGTTTTTATCCTAATTTTAGGAGTTTTTATTTACTTAAAAGTCCAGGTTTTAGGCGACCCTAACAGCAGTTTTAACCGGACTACGCGGTTTACTTTAGCCAAGCATCCTTTTATGAGGACTATTTTGGGCATGCACAGCGCGGGCGACGCGCGGGCGGAATATTTTTTGGGTTCAGGGCCCATTATTATTGAGTGGTTTAAGCCCCAAACTGAAAATGACGAGGTGATAAACCAGGACCTGCTGGATAAGTTTGCCCAAGAGGTGGAAAAGTACACGGGCCGGCGGACCAAAATATTATACGGCGGGGCAATAAGCGACAATAGCGTGCCTCTTTTAAACCTGGCGGCTTACGAGTTAAAGAGCAACGTCCAAAAGTCGGCAGGTACAACGCTGTTGTTATTTTTTACCCAAGACTACTCTCCCAAACCTCAAGCCGAACTGGCTTCAACTTACGCAGAGTCGGGCATAGTAGTGTCTTTAGACGCCCACAGGAATACTTTTAGCGCGCGCAGTTGGCAGCTTGGCGATTATTTTGTCTCCAGTATGCTTCACGAATTCGGCCACCAGATTGGACTGGAGCATAATACCGGCAGGGGTTGTGTTATGAACGCGGAAGTGGAAACGGGCGGCGACACGGTATTTATTTCTCCCAAGGATTTTTGTGATGAAGAGCAGTCGCAAATAGCCGCCATGAAAGCAAAGTTAAGCAATTAATGAACTAAATTTATGTCAGACCAAAACACTCCCGCCCAGGCGGGACAGCAGCAACTGCAAGTTAAAGTTACCGACGAAGTCTTAAAGGGCGTTTACGCCAACATGGTCCAGGTTGGGCATACGCCCGAAGAATTTATTTTGGATTTTATGAATTTGTTCCCGCCAACGGGAATTATAACTTCCAGGGTAATACTTTCACCCGGCCATATGAAGCGCATTGTGGCCGCTTTGGCCGACAACCTAAAAAAATACGAAGACCAGTTCGGCTCCATTAAGGCTTCCGAAGGCCCAAGCCAGAAAATTGGGTTTAGAACAGAATAGATATGGTACTAATATACGAATCTGAATACCAATGATACGAATAATACTAATCCGGTTTTCACATTCGTATTATTAGTATCATTCGCATGAATTAGTATATTTGTATCACATTATGGCTAAAGACTACTACGACATTTTAGGCGTTTCCAAAACTTCATCGGGGGATGATATTAAGCGCGCCTTCAGAAAAAAAGCCCACGAGCACCATCCGGACAAAGGCGCGGGCAACGCGGAAAAATTTAAGGAAGTCAACGAAGCTTACCAGGTTTTATCCGACTCCCAAAAACGCCAGCAGTACGACCAGTACGGGCAGACTTTTTCCGCCGGAGGCGGACCCGCCTACGGCGGGGACTACGGAGGAAATCCTTTCGGCGGTTTTGCCGATGGCGGCGGCGTTGAATTTGATTTAGGCGACATTTTTGGCGACTTATTCGGCGGACGCCAGCAAAGGACTGACAGGCGGAGCCGCGGCATAGACTTAGAAATGGGTATTAATTTAACTTTTGAAGAAGCGGTTTTCGGCGTGGAAAAAAAACTTACGCTGGAAAAACAGGATGCCTGCAAAACTTGCGGCGGCAACGGCGCGGAGGCCGGCAGTAAAGTTATTACTTGCCCAAAATGCCACGGCCAGGGGCAGATACGGACAACCAGGCGCACTATTTTTGGCAATATTGCTTCGGCCGTATCCTGCGACCGCTGCAACGGAATGGGTAAAATTCCCGAAGTGCCATGTAAGACCTGTTCAGGCAACGGCGTGTTAAGGCAGGAAAAAACTATCTCGGTAAAAATTCCGGCAGGCATAGACGACGGCCAAAGGATCCGCGTGCAGGGCGAGGGCGAAGCCGGCTACCGGGGTTCTTCATCCGGCGACCTGTATCTTGTAGTCAGGGTGAGCGCGCATAAAGAATTTGTCCGCGACGGCTTTAATTTATTAAAAGAATTGCCCGTTAGTTTTACCCAAGCCGCTTTAGGCGCTAAAATAATCGTAAAAACTTTAGACGGCGACATAGAACTTAAAATCCCGGCCGGCACGCAAAGCGGCACGGTCTTTAAAATAAAAGGCAGGGGAGTCCACCACCTAAACTCCTCCGGCCGCGGCGACATCCTTATAACCGCGCGCGTCATAGTCCCCAAAAAGCTTTCCAAAAAAGAGAGGGAACTGCTCAAACAGTTGGCGGACGAAAGAGGAGAAGCGGTGGAAGTTGACCAAAGTCTTTGGGATAGTATAAAGGACAGTTTTTAAAAAATCTGTTATATTTAACTTAATTAAAGTTTCTCTATGCAAAAAAAACCTTATAAAATCCACTTCATAATGACCGGCGGCACTATTGATTCTCAATGGGAAGGCAAACAGGATACCGTAGTGCCCTTAAAACATTCCGCCATACCCACTTATTTAAAGTCGCTTAATTTGTACATGGATTTTATTTTTACAGAAGTTTGCATGAAAGATAGCAGAAATTTAACGCCGGGCGATTTAAAAAAGCTTTTACAGACAGTTAAGAAGTCTAAATCTAAATACATTGTTATAACTCACGGGACTTATACAATGGTAGATACCGCAAGATTTTTACAGGAGCATGTAAAAGGCAAAAAAACCATTGTGCTCACAGCCTCTATGGTTCCTCTGTTATTTACCAATTCTGATGCCCCTTATAATTTAGGCTTTGCTATTTCCAACGCGACTATTTTAAAGCCGGGGGTCTATGTTTCTATAAACGGCATGAATTTTACAGCTACAGAAGCGGCTAAGAGCATAAACCAAGGCAGGTTTTTTTCTATTATGCAGGCTCCTTAATTTGTTTTAATTATTATAAATATTAAAACGGCGGAAGGCTGGATGCCAACCGCCGTTTTCGTTATTGTTATTTATTAATTCCCTCTCCTTTGTTTTTTGCTTAGCCGACCGGAACCAACTCATCGACCTGGCCTGCCGATTCAATTGCGCTTGCGGCCAGTTGGATACGTTTGGCAAACTTGTAAGCCAGTTGTAGCGCAAGTTCCTCTGTCCACATGAACTTTTTGCCGCCCGGTTCGGAGGTGTAGACCATGTTGTCGATGACGACAAAGTCGTCGGTCTCAAAGACATCTGCCACCGCGCCTTTTGCCGATTCAAACTGCTGGCGGGTAATGACATACAGGATAAGCCCTGCCGCCAGTTGCGCGGCAATTACTTTCCGCAGGTGCAGGCGCGTTTCTTGTGTGTCGTCGTTCTCCAGCACAAAGACCCTGGTCATCGGAATCCGCCGGGCAACTTCCGCTTGGAGAGCTATGTCTTCTTCGCGCAAGCTTCTGCCAAACAGTCCTGACTTAAGTATGTTTACGCCCCAGAACGATTTTGTTGCCGAGTCCATGGCAGATTTAAATACTGACGGAGCAATTTGACCTTTCATTGTTTTTTCCTTTCAGTTGAGCTGTGAAGTTTTGAGCTCCGATGCATTTAGATTTGCGCGCCCGCAATCGACAAGTGGCAATCATCCAGCCTATAGCCGGCCTTCTCAATCAGTAGAAATATTCTGATTGCATCAAGACGCAACATAGTATTTGCCAAGGGGTGATTAGCTTCGCCGCCGCGTGCCGTTAGAATTCCCGCAACGACTTGTACCTGAAGAAAGGAGGGCATGATGCCGGGCAGGCATTCTCGCAGTCCCAATGTTTTGTCTGCATTTCCAAGCATGGGCAGTGCCTGGTTGTAAAGAGTCCTGACAGCCCCATGAATTCTTTGGCTGACCAAGAACTCATAGGCATGTATGTTGATTAGTGCTTCGACCAGCTCTTCCTCGCTTGAAAAAACCTGGATTTTGTTTCTGCTTTCGTAAACTTTCTTAAGCCACTGAAAAATCATATCCAGGTCGCGTTGCGGAAAGTCGGCATGCAGAGGGTTTTCGGCCAGAAAACCAATTACGGTCTTCATTTCGGCCTCGTCTTCCTTTCTGACGTACTGAGTCCTAATGAAAGCAGAAACCTTCTCCCTAACCACCATCTTTCGGGCCAGAGCCCTTAAGTCTTTTGAATCTTCCTCGTACGGCTCGGTTTCCCTGCCGATTCTGATTAGAAAATTCACTTCATCCACGCCTGCGTACTTGGCGACTGCCCGAATAATTCCGGCCGCTTCGTCGTCAGACGCCGTTTCATACATAGCCATTAACTCTTTATGGGACTTATCTGTCCTTGGTCTTTTCATTGAATCCTCCTGCTTGGCGGGCGGTATATTGTACCGGCCGCGGATTGTTTTATCCATCCTGCCTGTTTGACAAAATGAATTAAAAATCATACAATATATTTGATGAGTGGCCAATATCACCTTAGGGTGATAGCTATCACCATTAATAAAAATGCCAATGTTTACAGAGATTTTTGAAGAAATAGGGCTTTCGCCCAACGAGGCTAAGATATATGAAACCCTGCTTGCGGCCGGGGAGATTGGGGTTGCCGATATTTCCTTAAAGGCCAATGTGCATAGGCGGAATGTTTATGACGCAATAAACAGGCTGGTAGAAAAAGGTTTGGTTTTTCGTATTTTTGAAAAAGGCGAGCATCAGTTCAGGGCCGTAACTCCCGACAAGTTGGCCGAGGTGCTGGAGGCAAAACAGCAAAAATTATTGGCAGTCATGCCGGATATGCGGAAACTCTACAATAGCAAGCCGCTAGAAGAGGCCGCGTTTATTTATAAAGGCAAGGAAGGCTATAAAAATTATTTGCGCGATATGGCCCGAGTGGCGGAAGATACTTATTTTCTCGGCGCCAAAGGTTTATGGTTTACACCTTGGGTGGAAAAACAGTATTTAAAGGATTATCAGGACGCGATGAAGCGTAAAAACAAAAACTATTACACGCTTTACGATTATCGGGTAAAGGAAAAATTACCCGAAGCGTTTAAGAATGTCGGGGGAGAATATAAAATTTTGCCAAAAAAATACACCGCTCCGGGAGTTACGGATGTGTTTGGCGATTATGTCGTTACTTTTACCAGCGTGGATATTGGCAACGTAGGGGAAGAGGTAACAATTTTTGTCATGGTGAATCCCGAACTTGCGGAAACCTATAGGACTTGGTTTAAAATGATTTGGGATTTGTGCCCGAATGAGAAAAAGTAAGTTTTATGCTATAATATTATTATGAGCCTCCAGGAAATCACTAAAAAAATATCTCCGGTGCTTAAAAAATATGGCGTTATTCAGGCGTCGATTTTTGGCAGTGTCGCCAGGGGAGAAGATAATCCGGAAAGCGATGTTGATTTGCTTGTGAAGGTAGGCAGTTTGCCATACGGGATATGGGGCTTTGTCGGCTTAAAGCAAGACTTAGAACAGGCATTAGGGAAAAAAGTCGATGTGGTGTCAGCCGGATCGCTTAACTCCAAGCTGGCAAAGAAGATTCAAAAAGATTTAAGAGAGGTATATGTCCAATAAGAAAGAACACGACGTTACCTTGGACTTGATTATTCAGGCAGCGGATAAGCTGGGCGAATTTTCCGCTGGTTATGATTTGGAAAAATTTTTACAAGACCGCAAAACACAGAGCGCCGTAATAATGCAGCTGGTTGTGATAGGAGAGCTAACTAAAAGATTACCGGAAGAAATTAAAAAACAGATTAATTTGCCATGGAAAGAAATAGCCGGCTTCCGGGATTTCGCCGTGCATGCGTATTTTGAACTGGATCTTAAAAAGGTTTGGGAAACTGTTAGCAGTGATATTCCGGTGGTCAAGGAAAAGTTGCAGGGTTTTTAGGAAACAAAAATTTAAATTAAAAATAAAAAATGTTAGGCTTAATGTCGGTTTCCGACGCCAATAATTTAATCAGCAGTTTTAACTGGCACAACCCTTCCTGGGATTTGTTTATTTTTTTGGGTTGGGGCGTGGCCAGCGTTATGTACGCTTTTTCCACGGGCCGCGGCCGCAGTATAAGCCTGCTGTTTAGTTTGTATATCGCCAAGCTCATGGTCCTGGAGGCGCCATGGCTTAACAGCGCTTTGGACAACCGTTTGCCCAGCACCCTGGCTTCCTTGCAGCAAATGGTGAGTTTTTTAATAATTTTTGTTTTGTTGTTTATTTTGCTTAGCCGCTACGCTTTCCGCACCTCGGCCGACGGCAGGCGTTTTGGCTCCATTGCTTTTATTTTGGTATTTTCAGTCCTGCAGGTAGGACTGCTTATTAGCACCATACTGGGTTTTTTGGCAATTTCCGGACAGACCTTTTCGCCGCTGGTAACTTTTATGTTCATTTCCGGCCCGTCCGGTTTTGTCTGGCTAATTTTGCCGTTGCTATTTTTGATATTCCTGGGCAAGTCTATTGCCCACAGGAGTGAAGAGTAAAAAAGTTTGTCATCCCGACCGACCGAATGTCGTGCCTACGGCAGATCTACCGAAGGTACGACATCTGAGGGAGTGGAGGGATCCCTTAATTTTGATTAATATCGGAAATAAGGGATTCCTCGACTCGTCCGCCTAAGGCGGATCGCTCGGAATGACACAAAAAGTTTACTTGCTCCATCGTGCAAATATTCCGGTCGAAATCATAAGGCCGGATTTTTGTTTTAAGCAGAGCTCGCCGAATTCAATAGAGCCGTGTTTTAATTGCACGGCATCTTGAAGTAAATTATTTAAAGCCAAAGCCGAAGAGTTGGTGGCGTAGCCGTTTATGATAAGGAATTTGGCGTTATTGGAAAGTAACTGGACGCAATCTTTCAGCAAACCCGGCAGGTCATTGTTGAATTTCCAGGTTTTGCCCGTGGGGGAGTGGCCAAAAGCCGGCGGATCCATAATTATGCCGTCATATTTGGCTCCGCGTTTAAGTTCGCGTTTAACAAATTTCGCGCAGTCATCCAAAATCCACCGCACGGAATCCGCGGGCAGGTTATTCAGCTTGTGATTTTCATTGGCCCAGGTTATGGCCGGCTTAGAAGCGTCCACGTGCGTAACATTGCATCCGGCCTTAGCCAAAACCATTGTTGCCCCGCCAGTATAAGCAAAGAGATTTAGAATTTTTAAATTTGGAATTTGGTTCTTTTTTGGTTCTTGGTTCTTGGGTCTTGTGATTTTCTCCAATATCCATTCCCACTGCGCCGCCTGCTCTGCAAACAAGCCGGTATGCTTGAAAGGGGAAAGTTTGAGCAGGAATTTTGTTGCCCCCTCTCCCTTTGGGAGAGGGCCGGGGTGAGGGTCAAAAGCAACTGTCCACGGATTAGGCATGGGTTTTTTAATCTCCCATCTACCCTTACCATCATCATCAGCCGATTTATAAACCGCCCAAGCCTTATCCCATTCTTCATCGGCCAAAGATTTTCCCCAAATAATTTGCGGATCCGGTCGCGCCAAAACTACCCCGGTACCAGTCGCTATCGCTCCGGCTGCGCCCTGCGCCGGATGGCGTAGGGTACGGGGCGCGGCCTCGCCCCAGCGCTCAAGGCGAAAACCATCTCCCGTATCTAAGAGTTCAAAATCGTTAAAAGCCTTAAAAGTTTCAAGAAGCATTAAAGGATTATTCTTGGGTAAACTGGAAAGTAGACAGGATTTTTTTAAATATTTCCTTCCTTTGCGGGTTGGAGTTGGTTAAAGACAGCCCGACTGCCCCGCCGTATTGGTTAAAGGCCATAGCGGTATTCAACTGCCAGTCCGCTGTAAATGCCCCCACAATTTCGCATCTGTTAGAATCTGTGCCGCTGTAGGCTTCGCAATAAGTAATGGCGCGTTCCGAAGACTGGTCGGCCGGTATGTAGTCAAAACCCAAATCAAACACGCCGGTTGGTTTTGGGTTGGTTGTAAAATCATTTAACACCCAGGTTTTTGGGCGGCCAAATTCAAACCCAAGCTGTTGGTTGGTATAAGTATCCCAGTCTTCAGGCACGGGAGCGGGAGGTGGTTGTCCGGCGCTGTTTGGATTTTGGTCCGGGGCGTCCGGCTCATTTTGCGCCGCCGGAGATTTGGCAGGACCGGTCAAAGCCGGAGTACGATTTTTTATGACGAGGAAGACCGCGAAGGCGGCCAATAAGGCGAAAGCAAAAATAATTGCCAGCTTACCGCTTAAATTTTTTTTATTTAGGTTCCCCATAAAATGTGTGCGGCTTATGTCCTGGCTTTACCTGGCCGCTATTTGGCGGCTGAAATGTCTCCAAGCGTAAAGCTGTCCAAAGTTCCCTGGTAAGCCACGTTAACTTTCTTGCCTACCAGCGCGCTGAAGTCGCGGCTTGTATTAATATAGACAGTGTGGTCGCCGGTAACCAGCATTAAACTGCCCTTCTTTGCGTTGTCGGACATTTTTAGCGTGCCGGTCCAGGTATAAGAAGGCTGTTCTATCAACGCACTGCCTGCGCCCTGCTGTCCGGTATTGGAAGAGTTGCCCTGTTGGTTTTGGTCAGATGCCTGCTGGGTTTGTTGGTCTGGCTTGGGCGCGGACCCGCATCCGGCGGCTAACAATGCAATGACCGGCACAATGTACAATAATTTTTTTCCGCCAGAGGCGGATCCGCCTCTGGCGGACATATGTTTATTCATAGTATTTAGCTATTAATTAAATATATTATAGCATCAAAATTACAAAAATCCTAAAAATTTTATTCAGCCCGATGGCTTGAAAATTTTAGGGTTTTATTGTAAAATATCAGAAGTCCCAATAGTATTTAAAAGGGCTCCCAAAAGTCCAACCGAGTAATCCTTAAGGGATTTTTGGGAAAGAGGAGTACTTTATGGAGCGAATGAGTTTTTGACCCAGGAGTGGATCCGGGGCAAAAACGAATGAGCGGAATAAAGTGCGACGCGGGATGGTAGCTCAGTTGGTAGAGCAGCGGCCTTTTAAGCCGTTTGTCGAGGGTTCGATCCCTACCCGCTACATCTCGCCTTAAAAAAATTCAATAAATCATGGGACGGTAGCTCAGCTGGTAGAGCAGCGGCCTTTTAAGCCGTTTGTCCCGGGTTCGATCCCCGGCCGTCCCACCAAAGTAAATATTTCGGGAGTTAACCCCCGTTAGTCTGTTCAGACTAACGGGGTTTTCGTATGCCCAAAAATTTTATCTTACGCGCTGGCGGACTCTCTAGAGTCGCCACACTTGCCACCCTCCGGGCAAGTCGCCAGCGCGGAGGACAAAATTAATTAAGCAAGAAAGGACATATGGCCATGAACGCCAAAATTAAAAAAGACGTGCGGACGCTTTTATACAGCAAGATTGCCCGCACCCGAAGGAGTGCCATAGACCACGTAGTCGACGAAATAATCATCGGCAGCACAATGGACAACATAGCCGAACAGACCACCGATCTTATGGGCAAGTTGACAACGCTCGACGTAGAAACAACGCCGCATAACCCACAAGCTAAGATCGATAAAAATCTCAACAGCGCCCACGACATGATTTATGACGCGTTGATTGACGAGACGATCAGACAATTAATTCAACAAAAGTTATGAACAAAAAATTTATAGACCTTGACCTCAAAGCATATTTTTACAAAAAAGATATCCGCCAGAATCCTAAAAAAACATTCCGTAAATTTATGGAAGAGGTCGAACAGATAGGTACAGAAGCTATATACAAATCAGAATTTATGCCTGTGCAGCACATTCTTTTTATCGGAAATTGGAATTCCGATGATAGACAGAGCTTAGGCTTTGAAATGGCCAGAGGGCTAATAAAACAGGTTCGCATTGTTAAGGCTGAAGAAAAGGCAATCATTGGAACAAGCTACATTGGCCGGATTGCGATCAGTTATACCGATTTACTATTTATACTCGGACGACCACACAAAATGGGAAGCAGTGATAGCAAGGTTGGCGCACAATGGGCCTATCAATTTAATAAAAAAACATTAGTAACTATCTACAACTACAAAAGTAAGAACGGCATCATTCAAGAAACAGATTGGCACATCGGGGGCAAGGGCAATAGAGAGTTTGTTAAAGAATGGGTGCAAGCGGTTTTCAGCCAAAAAATTTAAAAGGGTACCAGCTCCACCCAGCCTTTAAAAACTTGAAGGCTGGAATGGGAACAAGAACCCTAAAAAGGTCGAGGCCGGCCGGTGGCCAAAACATTAAACCGGAAAGCCATGAAGAATTAAACGAGACAAATTTATGTACAACATCCCACAAAAAAAGACAGCTCCCCAAGGGAAGCTATCCATTCGAACAATGGTATTATTGCACACCCTTAGGATGCTGTCAAAGGAAGGACTGACATATGAATATAAAAGCTGGGTTAACGGAGGCAAGCCAACTCCTCCACGAGATTATCAACCACAGCCTGTGTTATAAAGGTCGACAAGTTACAAGTTACAGTCCCGAAAGCGAGGAAATTTTTAGAAAACTTTTTCCCGCTGACGAAGCAATAATCACGGTAGGAAAATATAAATATTTTCTTTACCTGATTTACAGCAAGCAGTATGGACGCTTTGAAAGAGAGTTTGAGTTCTTACTAAACCATTAATCCTACTGTATATGACAAATAATACTATTGAGTTCGTAAAAGCTGAGCGCAGCCGTGCAAAAGCGAGAATAGCACTGTGCGGGCCCAGCGGTTCAGGTAAAACACATTCGGCCTTAAGGATAGCGGAGGGTCTGGCCAAGACAGGAAAAATAGCATTAATCGATACGGAGAATAGCTCGGCGGAGATGGAAGCCGGCAAGCCCGGCATCCCCCCGTTTGACGTAGTGGTCATGCATGCGCCCTTTGATCCTATCAAATACAACGCGGCAATCAGAGCGGCGGAAGCAGCGGGCTACGAAGTGCTGATAATTGATTCCCTATCACACGCATGGGCGGGCAGCGGAGGGTTGCTGGAGAAAAAAGATATTCTGGAAAAAATAAAAAAGAATTCTTTTACCGCATGGAGAGAAATCACTCCAATACACAATAAGCTGATAGAAACTATTTTGCAGACCAACATGCATATCATAGCAACCATCCGGACAAAAACCGGCATGGCGGTCGACACCGACAGCAACGGCAAGATCAGCGTAAAAAAGATTGGAATGGACATGGTTCAAAGAGACGGCATCGACTACGAATTTACAGTCGTGCTGGATCTGGACCAAGCGACCCACGTCGCCTCCCCCAGCAAAGACAGGACATCCATTTTCGATACCCCAGACGGAAAGAACATGGTTGTGCCTACCAAAGAAGTCGGCTTGGAAATCAGCGACTGGCTGGAAGGAGCCAAGCCGGAAAAAACCAAATTACCGAACGGGGTACGCAGCCGAGTCACAGCCCCAGTTGCAAGACAGCCGGTACACGCCTAACCAATCCCTTAATACTTCGCTCCCGACCCTGCCCGCTTACTCTCAAGCCAGCAGGGATCGGGGGCTAAGTCAGTTCTATGAAATTCTTTATAAACATAAACCAAGAAAAACTCATTGAACTGGCGCCGGAGGCCAGGCTTACGGACGGAGCGGTTATGGACTATGTGTATTGGCTATGCTCCAGCCCCAGCCAAGAAGTTGAAAATTGCAGGATTGTAGTTAGAGAAGAAAAATACACATGGGTAAATTACGACTGGCTGCTACAGGATATGCCGCTTTTAAGAGGGAAAAGCAAATCGACGCTAACGCCGGTTTTCAAGCGGCTAGAAAAATGGGGCTTCATTAAGACCCATCAAATAGCGAGTGGAAGAAAGTATGTACATCTTGTGGATAAGGCCGACTTACTGTTCCGAAATCAGAACAGTCCCGTTCGGAAAACAAAACAGGGCCGTTTCGCAAACGAAACTAATCCTGTTACTAAGGATCAGACTACTAAATCCCCCGCAGAGGCCCAAAAAAATTATGAGGGCTTAAGCAAATTAAATGCAATCAAACAAAAGTTTTTTTCAAAAAGCCAAATGTAATTAATTTAATTTTTAAAGAAAGGAAAATATGAAGCGCACAAATCAGATTAACAAAGCAGAATTTATCGAAGAGCTGGGAGCAAAACTTCAAATTACCGCCAGCCAAGCGGAAGAGACGCTAAACACAATAATCAAATCGATTTACTCGCACTTGCGCGAGGGTACGATGGTTAACATTTCCGGGTTCGGACAATTCAGCGTTTCTCACCGCGCATCCCGCATAGGAGTTAACCCTCGGATGCCATCCCAAAAAATAACTATCCCCGAACTCAACACCCCGAAGTTTAAAGCCGGAGAGGGATTTAAAGCAGCGGTTAAATTAATTTAGCAACCGAAGGCTGGGGTGCTTGTGGCAACACGGCATTCCGGCCGACCTCC
>JAHFJJ010000004.1:26713-66477 GCA_023245895.1 Candidatus Doudnabacteria bacterium | reverse complement strand
CATATCATGGATGGTTACCACGAAAGGTTTTTTATAAAAAACCGGCGTGTTAAAATTAGGGAAATGGACAAGGTCAAGGTTGTATTTATTCAAGAGCCTTAAAAAACCAAACTGCTCACCCAAAGAATAATGCCGCGCGTTGGCCTCCACAATTTTTGCGCTGCCCATTTTTGCCGGCAAAACAGTTTTTTTATTTACAAAAATAAAGTACTCATTTTCTTTATCCAATTCCAAAACCCGCGGAAAAAGCTCCTGGCAGTACCTGCCAATGCCGCCGTGTTGAGTGCCAAATAGCCTTAAGTCTAAACCTATTTTTTTCATTTGGTAAAAGTATAGCGTGCCGATTTATCGGCGATACAGCAACGCCCATAAATGGGCACGCTACAGAATCAATTTCTAAAATTGCTTAAAATCTTCTCCGCAGTATTTTGCCAAGTAAATTTTTGCGCCCTAGCCAAGCCTTTTTTTATTAACTGCTGACGTAAAATATTATTGCCCAAAATTTCATTTAATCCTCTAGCCAAACTATTTTCATTATAAGGGTCAACTAATAGCCCCGCGTCCCCCACTACTTCAGGCAAAGACGCAAGTTGGCCGGCAATAACCGGCGTGCCAACCGCCATTGCTTCCAACGGCTGGAAACCAAAACCTTCATAGAAACTTGGGTAAGCCAGCGCTGCTGCCAGCTTGACCAGAGCCGGTTTGTATTTTTCTTCTACATATCCTATGTACTTAATTTTAGCAGATTTCTTGCTGTTTTTAATAAGCTCAAAATCGGGTCTGTACTTCCAGCCTAAGCGCCCGGCAATTACCAGCCAGGCGTCCCCTTCCGTTTTCTCAAAAGCCTTAATAAGAGCCGCCAAATTTTTTCTGGGTTCTATCGTATTTAAAAACAAAATAAATTTGCCCGGTAGGCCGTAAATGTTACGGACCTGCCTAAGTTCTTCAGGCGGTATATTTGGATGGAAAATTTTATGGTCAATGCCGGGATAGATTACCTTTACTTTTTCAGACGGGACTTTAAAAATTTTAATAAGGTCATTTTTTGTGTATTCGGAGACAGCAAATAAAGTATTTGCCCTACTGAAAGCTTTTTTATAATTAAGAAACTTATGCCAAAGCCTCCTTTTGGCATCGTAAAACTCCGGCGTAACCACGGGGGAAAGGTCGTGTACGGTTATTGCCAGCTTTGTTTGGGGATTGATGGAAAATTGGTTTAAGTTTGGCATAAAAATCCAGTCCACCGGGCCGGTTAGGCTTTCCAGCTTAACCAAGTTGAATTTTAGGCCTAAATTTAAAAATTTGCTCGGAATTTTCTTTTGCTTTATTTCAGAGTTGATATAGTGGAAGTCAGGGAGCTTCCTCCTTCGTAGCGCATTATAAAAAAAGGCGTACCGGTTTTTTTGGTCCAGCAAAGGCAAATTTTCCAGCAAGTTGAGGCAGTAGTTTTCAACTCCCGATACCCTTCCGCTGGACAAACTTCTTAAATCAATCGCGATTTTCATATTTTAACCAAGGATTGCCTTATTAAGGAAAGCAGTTCCGCGTAAACACTTTTGTTTCCACCAATAAAAATCCTGTCGCCAGGCTGAATATGCTCTGATTCGTCGACATTAGTAAAAACTCCCCCTGCTTCCTTTATTATTAACTGTCCGGCAAACTCAGGGAAAGCGTCTTTTGAAAAACTAATTATACCGTCCGCTTTTCCCCGCGCGACTGAACAATAATTAACAGCCATAGAGTAAGTGTTGTTTTCTATATTTTTTCCCGCAACAAAATTTTTTACGCTGTCCACCGCGGCCGGGTCTGACCAGGCGGAGGATGTCCTAATAATTATATTAGCTGTGCCTTTACTGATTCGGATAGGCTTTTGGTTTAAAAAGGAGCCTTTGCCCGAGTAGGCGGTAAATAACTCGTCAGCACTTGGGTCATAAACTGCCGCAAACTGGGGTTGGTGGTTGAGCAGATGAGTAACAACAATGGAATAATGCGGCAACCCTCTTATAAACTGGTGGGTGCCGCTAATAGGGTCAATTACCCACAAATTTTTTGAATCTTTAAAAATACCATTTTCTTCTTCCGCAAAAACCTCCGCGTCTTTGGAGGAACTTTTTATTACGTCTTTCAAGCCCCTTTCAATAGCCAAATCTTCTTCAGTCAGGTTTATTTTAGTAACCCCAATATCCTGAATGTTCCCGGCCTTAAAAAGCAGCCTCTTTCCGGCAGCTACCATAAAGTCCAAAATTTTTTCGTATTTTAAATCAATTTGCGTTTCCATATTATTAGGCTCTCTTGCCCCAGGTTGTGACCCATTTGATTTTTTTTCTTTTCAGAGTGTCGGACACAACCTTGGAGAAAATAATTTTAAATCCGGCTTTTTTTAGCAATTTTTCCATTTCTTTTTTCCGGAAAAATGTAAACAACCTTTCATTATTTTGTGAAATGTTTTCGGCAACAGCCTTAACGCCTTTTCCTTGCTTAACACTTACATGCAAAATACCGCCGGGTTTTAAAATTTTATGAAGCCCGCGGAGAACTTTTAGGATATCTTCTTTTTTTATATGTAGCAAAACCGCGTTAGCCCAAATGCCGTCAAAAGAGTTGCGTGGAAATTTCAACTTACGCGCGTCCATTAATAAAAACTTTCCTTCGGGGGCATACTTTTTTGCTGCATTGATGAAGACCCTGGACAGATCTATGCCCGTTAGCCGAAAACCGCTTTTTAAAAAAGCCCTGCTGTCCCTGCCTCCGGCACAGCCAACATCCAGAATTCGGGCATTTTTGGGAAACAGCTTAATAAAAGCAGTCCGCTCTTTGGGAAAGGCTTTACTAATGCCCTTCAAATAGTTTTTGCCTAACCGGTTATATACTTCGATTGTAGTTTTATAAGGGTCTTGCATGCTGTTTGATAAAATTTAAAATTTCCGTCTTAAATTTTTCTTTACTGAACTTTTCCGCCTGCCTACGCAAGTCCTCCGGCTGGTATTTTTTTGCGTCCCAATTTAAAATTATTTTTTTAATTTCTTCTTTCAAAGTGTAGTTGCCTGATTCACCAGGCTCATGGGGCTCCATAAATGGAGCAACTACGCTTGGACCAAAAAATTCTCCTGTTATCCCCGAAACCACGGTTTCTAAAGCCCCGCCTTTCGCGTACGCCAGAGTTGGCGTGCCGCAAGCCGCGGCTTCCAGGGGCATAAGGCCAAAGTCCTCAACCTGCGGGAATAAAAGCGCCCTAGCGCCGCTATATTCATTACGAAGGCGCTCATCGGAAACCCTGCCCAGGAACTTTATGTTGGGCTTAGCAATTGATTTAAGGTAATTTTCCTGCCTACCCGTTCCTACTACATACAAAGGAATATTTAAGTCGTTAAATATTTTAATAATTAAATCGTTTTTTTTATGCGCCTGGAGCCTGCCCGCTAAAAGGAAATACTTATGTGTGTCGTCCCGGCCGAATGCATCGGCAGAGCTCTGGGATCCAGAATCCGAGGGCTGGATCCCAGACAGCCTTTCGGATGCACTCAAGTCTTCCGGGATGACACCCAAACTAGATTTCCAGAATTCAATATCCACAAAAGGATAAATTACCTGGCTATCACGCTTATAATAATCTTTTATGCGCTTTTGGACTTCCTGGGAATTTGCAATAAAATATGCAACCCTTTGGGCGCTTTTATAATCCCATTTTTTCATACGGGCGAGGATTATCCTTGCAAGCGGTAAAAGATATTTTGGGACTTCCTGCCGTAAGTAGCCTTCGTCCTGCCACAAAAACCTGGTGGGCGTATGGCAATAATTTATATGTACGCAATTTTTAGGGACGCGGATGTTTTTTATAAAACCCGAAGATGAAGATAGCACAACATCAAAGCCCTCAAAATTTAAATTATCCACGCCCCAGGGGATTAACGGCAAAAGATATTGCAGTTTACCTAAAGCCAGATAAAGGCTTTGGAGCGCGGAAGTGCGGATGTCCCAGCCTTTATATTTTTCCTTAAATTTCGGGTCAAAGACTAAAGTAAAAACAGGAGCCTCGGGAAAAAGTTCGTGCAGTGCGTCCACAACCCTTTCCGCGCCTCCCATTTGGGTAAAGGAGTCGTGAGCGATAGCTATTCTCATAGAATTCTAAAAAAGATATTTGATATTAGATACTGGATATTCAGCTTGCTCAATAATATCTAATATCATAATATCCAATATCTGTTTTTTTTTGTTAATAATCCTGTTTCGGCTTGTCGCCAAAAAATAATAAATAAAAACTTTGCGCTAAAATTTTAACATCCAGCCACAAAGACCAGTTTTCTATATAAAAAGTGTTGAGGCGGATTTCTTCCTCAAACGGTAAATCCGGCCAGGAAAGCTGGGCCAGCTGCGAAAGCCCAAAGGCACCGGGCTTAATGCTGAACATGCGCGGGTAGCGGTCACGGTATTTTTTTACTTCATCGAGCACGTGAGCCCGTGGGCCAACCATGCTCATATCCCCTTTTAACACGTTCCAAAACTGCGGGATTTCATCCAGCTTGCTCCGGCGTAAAAACCTACCGACTTTGGTGACCCGAGGGTCGTCCTTAATTTTTAAAAATGGCCCCTCTTCGCCGCCGCGGTTGTTCTTCTTCCAAAGTTCCATGCGCACTTTTTCCGCTTCCTGCCCGCCATAGCCGTCGCCCACGCTTAAATGGCTGTACATACTCCTAAATTTGTAAAATTTAAAGTCCCTGCCCCTGCCGCCCCTAACAGCCGAATAAATAATTTTTCCTTTCGAGTCCAATTTAATGGCTATAGCGACCATTAAAAAGATTGGGGAAATAAAAATTAAGCACGCAACGCTGGTGGCAATGTCCAAAACCCTCTTGGCCACTTTGCCCCAGCCGTCCAGAGGCGTATTTTTTAGGCCAATTAACGGAATGCCGTTTAAGTTGTCGGTCTCTATAATATTTCTTTGTACCTCAAAAAGGTTAGGCACAAAGCTAAATTTTAGCCCCTTGTTCCGGGCGAACTGGACGAGTTTTAGGTTGGCTTCTTCGTTTAAGTTAGGGTTTGCCTGGAGCAACTCGTCCATTTTGCCGGATGCATATAAGCCCTCGAGTATGTTAATAATATTTTCGGAGTAAGAAAACTCCCCCGCGATTTCATACCCATGCCGCCTGTCTTTAATAATATTTTCTATTGCCCCTAATTCATTCCCTCCGTTAATTATCACAAGCTTATGGAGGCCTATGCCTCGCTTAAATAATTGCGTTTGGAAGCTCTTTAAAATTAACCTGCCTAAAATTACAAAAACAATGCCCAAACCCCAGGCGGCTAAAATAATAAAACGGGAGGGGAAAATGTCGGCAAAAAAATTCTTGTTGAAAAAGAAAATTAAAATAATAATCAGCAGGCTCAAAGAAGTTCCCACAACAATCCTGCCGGTTTCCAAAGAAAATTTTCGCGTGCCTTTTAGGTTATATAAGCCTAAAAAAGCAAAAATTAAAATAATCACCGGAATAAATTTATAAGCCGACAATAAAAACTGTTGCAGCTTTAGGCTGTAAACAACCGGGCCTACCAGGCGGACAGTCACGTCTTCCTGCCTCAAATAAAAAGACGCAATTCCGGCCAGGGCCAGGGAAAGCGCGTCCAAAGGTATTGAAATGAGGTTAAAAATAAGCTCGGTTTTCTTCATCTGAGATGTAAATTACAATTTAATTATAACATTTTTGGAACCAAAAAGCCATTAAAAAATCCCGCCATCACAGCGAGATTTTTTAATGCTTTAAGCAAACTCATAAGCCGAATTCTGTTTCTTCCGCCGTCGCTAAAGCTATGGCGGATCGCTGCTATAAAATAAATTATAGTTAGCGAAAATAATCATCTATCTGCCGTTCCTGTTGCCAGGACGGTCAAGCAACCTACCAAATTTGGTCTTGCACTCAAGTAAGGATTTGGCCGTTTCACCCCCGCATTACTGCGGGGTCAATCCTTTTAAGGGGATTACCTAGCCTTTCGGCATCGGTCGTTTCTGTTCGCACCTCTAGGATTACTCCCGACGGGAATTACCCGCTACCAGTTTTGATAACTCATATGAGGGTATCAAACAAGTGTTCGGACTTTCCTCCCTTTACAGTATTACTACCGTAAAAAGCGATTATTCGATTTGCTTAAAGCTTTGGAATGATATCATAAAAATAGCTTTTTGTCAATATTTGTTATTTTACTTCAAACACCAGGGTCATAGTTTCATTAATCTCCTGGCTGCCAGTCTGGATGTCGGGCGCTGACGACTTCATGTCCGCCCCCAGTGCTTGGTTAGTCGAGTAAGCCATTGGGACCGGATATCCGCCCATGCTGTTTTCAGACACGCTGACAACTTTGCCCAAAGTAAGGCCTGCCTCCTGGGCCAATTCCTTCGCTTTTTTTTTGGCGTCGGCAATGGCCAGTTTGCGGGCTTCGTTTTGCAAATCCGTAGGTTTGTCTACGGTCAAGTTAACGCCATCAACCTGGTTAGCACCGTTATTCACCGAGCCATCCAATATTTTTTCCAACGCCGTAGTGTCCTTTTCCACCCCCCGGACTTTTACTGTAACCGTCTGGTTGCCCTGGTAACCGATGATTTTTTGGGTTCCCGTTTTCCAATCTTGTTGCGCGTAAAAGCTGAACTGGGAAGTTTGGATGTCAGCATCAGCAATTCCCTGCTGTTTTATAAACGCAATTACTTTATTTACTTTCTCATTATTCTGGTTCTTAACATCAACCGCGCTCGCGCCCTGGGACAAAACCCCGATGCTAACCGTGGCTAAATCCGGCTTCGCCGTCACCTTGCCTTCGCCGGAAACTGATATTGTATTAGCCGGCCTGTCATTCTTAAAAGAACTATTAAGGTCATGGGCCTTTTGGACAACTCCCAAAGCCACAAAAGCTATTAATAACCCGCCTAAACCCATAACTAACCATTTTGGTAACACATTTCCTGCCCCGTTAGATCCCATATTTTGATTATCCATATGTTTTCTTTCTCAAGACCCTCGAATTCATCAATTTTAATTCTTGATGGATCTAATGGGGTCCATACAATTTTATTTTTAATAATTTACTCTGATATAAGTATAATACAAAAATGGGGAAAATGTTACATGCAAGTAGCATGCTTAGTAAAATAAATATAAATAGTTAATAAGAGCACACGATACTAAATAAACCGCCATAAGGCGGTTTATTTTTTGCTAATCAGATTTTCTATAATTACAGTTGCTATAGAACCTAACAAAAACACAACCGCTGACCAAACAACAAACCCAAATTTTTTCCAAAATACTTTTATTGCATCCCTATCGCATTTGTCAATTATCGCTTTTATTTCTGAAATGGTATCGGGCTGTCTTAATAACTCGTGAATTACAACTTTCATTTCATTCCTAGCAGTATTGCTTTCTTGCAGCGTATCAACAAAAGATTCCTTAAAATTACTTTCTATTGCTCCTTTAACGTCAGAATCTTGGGGAATTTGGATTGTCCTTTTTGGTTTTCCTGCCATACTGATTTACTTAGAATTAAGCATATCTGCTGAAGGTTCAATTTCAGATAATATTTTTTTATTATCGGAGTCAGTTTTTATTGTAAAAATACCCTCATTATTATTACCTTCTAATAAAGCTCCTATCGCAAATTTGAAAAGCGAATTTCTGTCCTTAAATCCATACGATTCAACAAGCGAATCAACCAATTTTAAATCGCCATTATCAATTTTAACCTCGAGCTCTTTGTCAGTAGAGTTAGCTTTTTGCTTTTCTTCGCTATTTATCATATTTTTTGGATTGTTTGCAAGCACTTATATTATAACATTTTTTATTTTTATTTGACAAATATAAAAATAAGCGTTTCTAATAAGAAAACTAGACTAAACTAGTCTAGTTTTCATCTTTTTTAGGTACTAATACTTATCCACAGTTTTAGAAACCAACGATTATCTCTTCGCCCACTGAGGGGAACGTCTGGCACGCTTCAAACCTGGTTTCTTGCGTTCTTTTTTGCGGTCGTCGCGGGTGAGGAAGCCATTTTTCTTTAGGACTTTGCGCACGTCTTCGGAAATTTGGGAGAGGGCTATGGCAATACCGTGCCTTAAGGCGCCGACTTGGGCGTGGGATCCGCCGCCATTAACGTGGGCGGTAAAGTGATATTTTCCGCCAAGTCCGGTAACCTCAAAAGGCTTGGTAATTTCTTCCATGTGCAGGCTGTAACCAAAGTATTGTTTTATTGGTTTTTTGTTTACAACCATATCGCCTTTGCCTTCAAACATCCTCACGTTCGCAACCGCAGTTTTCCTGCGGCCGGTTGCAAAAACATACCTTTCTTTGGATACGTGATGTTTTGGAGTGTGTTCAACCACAACATCGACTTCCTTGGCAACTTCCGGCATATCTAATTCGGCCTTAACCGGCTTTTCAGCGGCGGGCTTTTTGTGGGCAGTAGCGCGGTGGGTTGCTGGTTTCTTTACTGCTTTGGCTGGTTTAGTTGTAGTTGTCTTAATGGCCATAATGGGGAAACTATTAACTATTGACGATTAACAATTGACTTTAAATTACCTGCGTTAATCGTTAATAGTAAATTGTTAATTGTTCTTAGTTAATCTTAAATTCATGTTTATCACCTTTAACTATTTTTAAACGCGCCATTATTTTCTTGCGGAATTTAATGTCGTCTATCATGCTAAAGACCGCTCTTTTTAAAACATCTTCCGGGTTTTTTTGGATTAAATCTTTAAGCGCTATTTCCCGAATGCCGCCCAAGTAGCCGGAGTGATGGTAGTACTTTTTCTGCGCAACTTTTCGGCCGGTGAGCTTAAGATGTCCTGCGTTAATAGCAACCACATAGTCGCCCATATCCACATGCGGGACAAAATCCCTTTTGTGCTTGCCTCGGAGCAAATTGGCAATCTGGGTAGCGGTCCTGCCCATAGAGAACTTGCTAACATCTATCTGATGCCATTTGCGCACAACTTTATTCGGTAATGTGAGTTTTTGACTGTGCATAATATTTCCATTTATTTCTACGTATTTCTACCTATTTCCTGAAATAATTTGAAATAGATGGAAATAAATAGAAATAGTTTGTTACTCCACTAGTTCTAATATCGCTTTAGAAGCCCCTGCTTTCGGGTTGTTTAATTTAATTAATCTGGTGTAGCCTCCCTTGCGCTCCAGGTATTTTGGTCCTAAAACTTCAATGGCTTTTTTAGCGGCCATAGGGGTAAGCTTGGAAAGCAAAAGCCTTCTGGAATGCAAAGAGTTGTTTTTGGAAATAGTTATTGCTTTTTCCACGTAAGATTTCGCGACCTTGGCGTTAGTATAGCTGGTCTGTATTTTTTCATACAAAATAGCAGAAGACGCTAAAGTCCTTAAAAGCTTCCTTCTGTGGTCCATGCCTTTGCCGAATTTTTTCTTATTGCCGTGCCTCATATGTTAGGTTCTAGGTTCTAGGTTGGAGGTTTTAGGTCTTAAACCTAGGACCTGGCACCTTGAACCTTGTTAGTTATTTCCCCAAAAAATCTACTATTTCATTAATTGTCTTCTCGCCCAGTCCGCTCAAGTTAGAAATTTGGTCTTTATCCATAGCATGGAGCTGGGCCATTGTGGTTACGCCGTTCTTGCCAAGCGCGTTTTTGGCGCGGGTGGACAAGGTGGAGGCCTGAATTTCATTCTCGCCGCCGGCATCAACCGCAGTTTCTCCCACAGCTTCAGATGTAACTTCCGGGCTTGCGCTTTCTGCTACCGGGGCCGCAAAGCCCTGAGCGAACATCATTGTAAAGTGGTCAACCAAAATGTGGGAGGCAATATCCATGGCTTCCTGGCCGGAAAGTGAGCCGTCTGTTTCCAAAACAACTTCCAGTTTGTCAAAATTGGTAAGCTGGCCCACGCGGACGTTGGAAACGTCAAAGTGGACGGACTTAACCGGGGTGTAAATGGCATCTATGGCAACTACGCCAACTTCCTGTTTCTGGTTTTCCCTGGCTTCGACCGGCTGGTAGCCGCGGCCCTGTTCAATGGTAAATTCCATGTCCAATTCAGAATTTTTGTTGTCCAAAGTGGCAATATGAAGGTCTTTGTTAATAACCTGAACCTGGTCGGTTTCCTTAATGTCCGCGGCGGTAACAACTTTTTCGCCTTTAACTTTAAGGCTAACCTTGACCGGTTCAGCGGAAAAGCTTTTTAAGCGGAGCTGTTTTAAATTTAAAATAATCTGGATGACATCTTCTTTTACGTTAGGAATTGTTGAAAATTCGTGGTCAACAAATTTGATTTTAACGGAAGTTACCGCGGCGCCGGGCATGGACGACAAAAGGACCCTGCGCATGGCATTACCAATAGTCACTCCGTAGCCGGGATAAAGCGGCTCCAGAATTAAGCTGTATTTATTATTGCCCAGTTCGGTTACCCGAACGTGGTTTGGCAAAGGAATTGCTTCCATAAATTTAGACCTCCAAAGTTAATATTCAAGATATAAGATTCCAAGTCCCAAAGGGCTGCAAACTGCAGTTTTGGTTCTTGATTTCTTGATTCTTGGTTCTTAATTATTATGTTCGGCTATAATGCTCAACAATAAGCTGGGTGTTAATTTCGCTGCCTAAAGCGTCTACTTCCGGAGCGCTTAAAACTTTACCGGAAAGTTCATTGGCATTTAATTGGAGCCAGTCTAGGGGCTTAACGCTCTTCATTTTTTCCTTTAACTTTTCAACATAAGCTTTCTTTTGTTTACCGGGGCGGATAGCCACGACATCGCCAACTTTAGTCTGGTAAGAAGCAATATCTACTTTCTTGCCGTTGACCTGGAAGAAGCCGTGGTTGACAAGCTGTCTGGCCTGGGCGCGGGTTTCGGCGAAGCCGAGGCGGAAGACTACATTGTCTAAGCGGGACTCAAGCATTTTAAGCAAATTGTCGCCGGTAACACCTGTCTGCTTTAAAGCTTTTTTAAAATAAATTTCAAATTGCCTTTCCATTACGCCGTAGGAAATTTTAGCTTTCTGCTTTTCACGCAGTTGGGTGCCGTATTCACTAAGCCTGACTCTGTTTTGGCCGTGAACGCCCGGAGCAAAATTCCTTTTTTGCAGGATTTTAACATCCTTGGCCGTAAAGGCCATCCCTAAGCGTCTTGCTTTTTTAGCTTTTGGTCCTGTGTATCTCATAAGGTAAAACTTTTAACAATTTACTATTAACGATTAACTTTTACTGTTGACGGTTAATTGTCAATTGTTAATCGTTAATTGTTGTATTAAACTCTCCTCGGTTTCTTCGGCCTTACTCCCCCATGAGGCATGGGAGTCTGGTCTTTAATAGACAAAATATTCAAGCCGCTGCCTTGCAAAGCGCGGATAGCGGATTCGCGGCCTGAGCCAATTCCTTTAATTAATACATCCAGCTCGGCCAATCCCCTTTCACGGAGTTTTGCCAAAACATCTTCCATAGTACGCTGGCCTGCGTAGGGAGTGGACTTCTTAGAACCCTTAAAGCCAATTTTTCCGGCGCTGCTCCAAACCAAAACGTTACCGGCCATATCTGTAAGGCAGACAATGGTATTGTTGTAAGTGGAATTAATAAAAATCTTGCCTTTGGTAATTTTAGCTTTGGCTTTCTTTTTCTTGCTGGTTTTAATTTTGGATGCCACCTCTAAAACCGCTTCCTGGGCGGGAGCTTCTTCTGTTGCTACGGGGGTTGTGATTGTTTCTTCGGCCATGAAAATCAGTTTATAAAGTTATAAAATTCTAAATGTTTATAAGTTACTACAGTCCACTTTATAAACTTTCTACTTGCGCCTTCCGGCGCTAGGTTTTCTCCGACGCGTTCTTGCGGCCTGAGCCGGCTGTCTTACGGACGTTACCTCTCCTGGTGCGGGAGTTGGTCTTGGTCCTCTGGCCTCTTACCGGCAAGCCCCTAATGTGGCGGATGCCGCGGTAGGAACCGATTTCTTTAAGGCGTTTAATATTCAGCAAAACTTGCTGTCTTAACTCGCCTTCAACTTTAAAAGTTTTTTCCAAATATTCGCGTATCCTGTTAAGTTCGGCTTCACTGAGGTCTTTGGTCCTTTTATTTGGGTCAACGCTGGTGGCTGCCAAAATCTTTTTTGACAAACTTAAACCCACGCCGTAAATGTAAGGCAACGAGGCTTCTATTCTTTTTTCGTTAGGGATGTTTATCCCGGCGATTCTAGCCATAATTTGGAAATTAGGGATTAGCAGTTGGAGGTTGGAATTCTGATCTCCAATATCCAATTTCCAATCTCTAAAAGGGCTTTAGCCCTGACGCTGCTTATGCTTGGGAGTCGAGCAAATAATATAGACCCGTCCAAATCTCTTGACGACTTTGCACTTTTTGCACATGGGTTTTACGCTTGCTCTGACCTTCATATAGTAATCGCGAATATACAAATTTTAATTAATATACAAACCGCTGGACTGTAAATTTTTTAATGAATTTAACGCGTTACAAATCAAAATTTTGTATATTAATACTGATTCGTATATTCGCGATTACTACCTCATCCTTCTGGTAATCCTGCCCTTGGTTAAATCATAGGGCGTCATTTCTATAACGACGCGGTCGCCTGGCATTACGCGTATCATGTTAACGCGCATTTTACCGGCCAAATGGCCCATGACTGTTTGGCCTGAATCTAACTGGACACGAAAAATAGCATTAGGCAAATTTTCTATTACTTTGCCCTCAAGTTCAATAACTTCTTTTTGATTTGTGCCAGACTTCCCTAAGTCTTGATTACCGTTTGACAAACTATTTAAATACATTACTAATCTTGGCTATTTTAACACACGCCCCCGAGTTCTGTCAACTCAGTATATCAACATTTGATTTTGTTCTTATTTAAGCCTATATTTAAAAATTGATTAATAAAAAATTAAAATTTGTCAATAAATTTTTATCAAATGTTGTATTACTGGCTCAACCAAAACAAATCCAAAAATCCTTTTGAATAAATTTTGCCTTATATAAGCGGCTTTACGGCTGGTCCTGGCTAATACTTACGTTTATTTTCCCCGCGAAAAACGGGAAATTCTTCTGCCAGGCAGGCGCAAGGGTAATATCCACACGGTCAATTTCTGCCTTGGACCTTAAAATTTCATTTACCTGGTTCTGGGTTTTTCCTACAAGTTCGGGAGCAATGTAAGGCAAATTTAAATTGTAAATTGCCTGGCCTTCAAAGTGCACCGCTAAAACCAAAAGCTGGTTTGCCATGTCCAAGCTTTTTACAGTATAAACGGTATTCTCCGGATTTTTTACCTGCAAGGTTTTATTTGCCGCCAGCGTTTCGTTTATCCGCTTGGTAATTAAATCTGACAAATCCGTCTTTTTAAAAGCCAGCCCGGTTACTTTAATTTGCAGGGCTCCCTGGAAAACAGGGGCTTCAGTACCAATTGGGTTGTCCGGCGCGAACTCTTCTGACTCAAAGGCAAAAGCTTTGTCCGGCAACACCAAACCGGTTGCCGAAAGTTTTTCCCTAACCTGCGCCAGGGCTTTCTGCTCCAGTTGTGTCTTGGCCAACGCGGCGTCTTCCTGGGAAATTACCGATAAATAGCGGGTAGTGCCGCCCTTAATTTCGGAATCGGTTTTCGCGTAAAGCAGCTGCGGGTTGCTGCCAAAAACCTGGTTGGTAATTTCAACCCTGGTCCCCGCCGGCAAATTGTAATCCTCGCCCCCTTCGGCCGCAATTACTTCCAAAGGCGCGGCCAGGCTGGCTTGGTTGACTTCCTTGGTCTGGGCGTTTTTATAGGTTGTAGGCTTTAGGCCCGAAATATCTGAAATAAAATTGTAATTTTTGCCCCCGATACTCAAAATTGTAGTAGCGCTTTTTAAATTTATAGGCTGTTTGGTAAAATTGTAAATCCTAACAGTACCTGTTGCCCTGTTGCCGATTTGTTTTTTGCCCTGGCTTTGGAATTTATCCGTTGCAATTACCGCTTCGCTGACCGGAGTGGCAGGTATTGCGAGTTTTGCGGTATCTATGGCCTTGAGTTGCCCGCTGGCGCTGACGTCCATGTCCCTGGTTACCGGTTCGCGTTTCGCGTAAACCACAACCGTGGCTTTGGGCAGGACAACAAAAAATAACAGTAAAATTAAAATTAAAGACACGGCGACTACCGCCATAATTATTTTTGGCATGCGGGACTTTACCTTTGGCGCTTCGTAATCTTTTCTTATTTCGTCAGGAAAAAAAGTTTCACTTGCCTGAAGCGGGGCATCTTGTTGGCTTTCGGGGATTAACGGCTGTTTCTCTATAACTTTAGATTCCAAAATCGCGGCCGGAACAATCCTCCTCGCGGTATCTTTTATGCCCTGGACCGCGGCGGCCAGAATGCCTGGCTCTGCTGGCACAGCCTCTACCGGCGCTTCTTGGGCAGGCCTTTTAGGAACCTTAACGTCGGAGAAAGTTTTAGCGGAATTAACTTTGGGCAAAAACTTCAACTGAAAGCCGGCTTCCTCAGCATATTGCTGGCCTTTTTCATCCATGGTCAAAACAAACAGTTCCTTGCCTAAAAGGTCTGTTTGTTCCTTTAAGAGTTTTAAATTCAGCGGGTCAGAAAATAAAAAACATTTTTTCGGACAAACTAATACAGCCTGCTTGGCAGTCTGGCGAGCCAACCGGGTGGTAATTTTGGAAACATCATCTTCTAAATTTATGTAAATGCTCGGAATAGCCATGGGTAAGAATTATGAATATAGAATTAGGAATTATGGATGCCCTTAATTCATAATTCATGCTTCCTAATTCAATTGTAGTGTAGTAAACGCTAACTCTATCGTCAAATTTACAACAAACCCTTAAACGCCAACCTTTTGTTAAAGCTTATGTTCTTGCTGGCTTCCACCTGGGGCTGGTCAAAGGGGTCTACCCCGCGCAAGACCGAAGAATAAACGGCAAACAACTGCCAAAAAGCCAAAAGGGCTCCTATTTCTTTAGGCAGGAACCCGGCGATTGATAAATGCGCCACAGGAATGCCGTTTATGCGGGCGTCTTCAATATTAGCCATCCATTCATAGCTTAAAGCCGTTTCCAGCGGGACTTTATCTATGTCAAAAAGATGGTGGCCTTTAATTTGCACGCTATGCACCTGGGGAGGGAAAATATTTTGGGTCGGGTGCAGAAAATTTTCCACAGTAAAAAACATTCCTGCAATGTTTTTTGGGCCGCCATAAAACCTTTGGGTCGTATGATGCTGGACTTCCGGACCTTCGCTCGCGAAGTAACTCTGGCCTTTACCGTTTTTGCCGAATGACTCATGGCACAGCTGTAGAATGGAAAAATTCATGGGGTAGAGAAAGTGGGAATAAAAAAACATTAAAATATCCACAAAACCTTTTTGCTCAAGCTGGTAAAAAATAGACGCAGCCCGCCAAGCCAAATTTTCTTTATAAAAATCCTGGTAAAATTGCTTGCCTCCTTCATACATAGCTTCCACGTCCAAGCCAATTAGAGCCGCGGGCAAAAGGTTGACTTCCGTAAGCCCGGTAAAACGGCCGCCAATGGGGGGATGGGTAATAATCCTTGAATTTAATTTTTCGCCGACCGCACGTAGAGGGCTGGTTTTAGCGGTTATTATCAGCAGAGGGTAATTTGTAAACTGCATGGTTTCCTCAATCTGCTGGGTATTTTCCCCTGACTTGCTGGTAGAAATTACCAAAGTATCTAGTGGACTAAGTTTTTGTTTTAAGTCATAAATGTAATCCGGGTCCTGGGTGTTTAAAAAGTAAACGTTTTTCTTGGCCGTGGATTTTAACGCGTGGTAAAAGCCATAAAAGGAATTTATGCTCCCCCCGTTGCCTATGACCAAAATGTTGCGGAAACTTTGGTACTGCTGGGCAGTTTTTTTCATCAATTCAAAATCCGGCCGGTGACTTAAGAATTCCAAATTTTCCGGCAATTTAACTGACGTAATTTTTTCCGCCTCCGGGCAGTTGTAAAATTCTAGTTTCATATTATTTTAACTTTATTTTATCTAGTATTCAATAACTGCCTTAATTCTCCTTACTCCGGCCGATGATGCTTCTTCCTTTGCTATTTTAAATTTGCCAATGATACCTGTATGTTCAACGTGCGGGCCGCCGCAGAATTCCCGGCTGATTATTTCGTTGGATTTTGGGTCAAAGACCGTGTATATAGACACGGTATCCGCGTATTTTTCCCCGAACACGCCAATGGCATTTAGCTTGCGCGCTTCCTCGTAGGGCATAATTTCTTTTTTTACTGTAAGGTCGCGCCCTATCCAGCCGTTGACTAAAGACTCCACATGACCAACTTCTTCAAGCGTCATTTTGCGCTCAAAAGTAAAGTCAAACCTCGTCCTTTCTTCGGTAATATTACTGCCCTTTTGCCATACGCCTTCGCCCAGTACCTGCCTTAACGCCGCGTTCATTAAATGAGTGGCGGTATGAAGGCGCACAATTTTGTCCGAGTGCGATGCTAAGCCGCCCTTGAATTGGCCGGCTGATGCTGTGCGCGATAATTCCTGGTGTTTTTTAAATTCAGCTTCAAAATCTTTTTGCTTAATTTTATGGCCAAAATTCTCAACTAGCTCCTTAGTTAATTCCCAAGGAAAGCCATATGTCTGATATAAATCAAAAGCCTCTTTTCCCGTAACCTCCCCTAATTCCTGATTCCTGATTCTTAATTCAAATTGTTTCAGCCCTTTTTCCAAGGTCTTTTCAAATTTAGCCTGCTCACCTTCTATAACTTCAAAAATATTTTGTGACTTGTCTACAAGTTCCGGGTAGCTTTCGGCGTAAGTGCTTACCACCTGTCCAATTAGCGCCTTAAGCCAGTGGAATTTTAAATTTAAAAGCCTGCCCATAACCATTGAGCGCCTAAGCAAACGGCGCAAAACATAGCCGCGGTCTTTATTGGATGGTTGCATGCCGTCGCTAACCATAAAGACCGAGGCCCTAACATGGTCCAAAATAATCCTGGCCTTCCGGACTTCCTGATTGGTCATTATTTCCTGGTCAAGCGCCAGGACTTCCCACATGTTTTTAAATAAATCGGTGTCAAAAACCGACTGCTGGCCGTTAGCGGCCGCGAGCATCCGCTCCAAGCCTCCGCCAAAGTCCACATTATGCTGTTTTAATTTTTCAAAACCGCTTTGGGTTTTGACATACTCCATAAAAACATTGTTGCCAATTTCCACAAAACGTCCGCAGTCGCAATTAACGTGGCAAGGCTGGTTTTTAAAGTCGGATTTTTCATGGATGCCTAAATGCTCGCCGTAATCCCAAAACATTTCGGAATCGGGCCCGCCGGGCTCGCCAGCCGGCATGTTGCCGGTAACGCCGACCCTTGACCACCAATTCTTTTCTTCGCCGTAGTAAAAAATCCTGCCGTCCCGCATGCCTTCTTTTTCCGGAAAATCAAGAATCTTGCCGGCAATGCCCTTTTGTTCAAAAAGCCCTTGCCAAATTTTTGCGGATTCTTCGTCCCTGGATATACCCAAGTCTTCTTTGCCGCGAAAAACAGTAATATATAAAAACTTGGGGTCCAGGCCGACTTGCTCCGTTAGGAATTCAAACATCCACTGAATTTGTTCCTGCTTAAAATAATCACCCAGCGACCAGTTGCCCAGCATCTCAAAAAAAGTTGTATGGCGGTTGTCGCCTACTTCTTCTATATCCTGTGACCTAAAACATTTTTGTGAATCAGTAAGCCGGTTTCCCTTAGGGTGGCTTTCCCCCAGCAAATAAGGAACCATAGGCTGCATACCCGAACCTGTAAACAAGGTGGTGGCATCATTTTCCGGCACCAAAGAAGACGAAGGGATTATAGTGTGGCCTTTGGACTTAAAAAATTCCAGGTATTTAGTTCGTAATTCTTGTGCACTAATATTTGGCATATTTCTACTTTATTTCAATATGTTTCAATATATTTCCGAAATAAAGTAGAAATACTTTGAAATATAATTGAGATAGACTGTTACTTAACTACCTCTTTAAGCGCGGCATCCATCTGCGGGTCTTTGCCAGCGTTTATATCATCTTCTGTGAGTTTGACTACAATGTCCGGGTCCAGGCCGTTGTGGTTTAAGTTAACGCCGCCGGGAGTAACCCATTTGGCAATGGTAACTTTAACCGCGGTGTTGCCGGGTAAATCTATAAGCTCCTGGACACTGCCTTTGCCAAAACTTTTTTCTCCCAAAAGCTGGGCAAGCTTGTGGTCATGGAGCGCGCCTGAAAGAATTTCCGCGGCCGATGCCGAACCGCCGTTTATAAGTACGATTGTTTTAATGCCGTTAAGCCTTGGATTGCCTTGGCCTTTGTATTTTTCGCTGGTGCCGTCGCTGTGGTCCTCGGAAACCACAAGGTCGCCGGCCTTTACCCAGTTGGAAGCAATGTCTACCGCTGTCTGCAAATACCCGCCCGGGTTATTGCGCAAATCCAAAACTATTCCGCTGGAATTTTTAGCCAGCGCTTCGTTAACCGCCTGGTTAAACAAGACGCGGCTATCATCGCCGAATTCGCTTAAATTGATAATCGCAACAGTCTTTTTCCGGCCGTTGTCCTCTACTTCTTTAAACTTCCACTTAACGCTCTTTACCAAAATTGTATCCCTGACCATAGTAACGTCAAAAGGCTTGTCCTTGCCGTTTCTGTAAATGTTCAAAGTCACTTTTGTGCCTTTAGCGCCGCGGATTTTTTCCACTGCCTGGTCAACCGACCAGCCGGCTGTGGACTGCCCGTCTACCTGGACAATAATATCTCCCGCTAAAATGCCGGCGCGTTTGGCCGGAGTCTCTTCCAGCGGGGCGATAATTACAATAGCGTCATTCTTTTTCCCGACTTCAGCGCCAATGCCGCTAAAGCTGCCCTTAAGCTGGGTCTGGAAGTTCTGCAAATCTTTCGGCTGGAAAAAAGCGGTATACGGGTCGCCTACGGAATCAATAGCGCCTTTTACCGCTCCGTATAAAATTTTCTGCTGGTCCAGCGGCTTGTCTATATATTTTTCATTTAAAGTCTTAATAGCTTCCCAAAGCAGGTTGTAATCCACGCTGGCCGGCGCCTCATTTTGGTTTATGACCTGAAAACTTTTTGGGTTAAAAATAAAGCCTTTGCGGCCGCTTTGGTAGCCCAGGGAATAAGCGATTATTATTAAAAGCAAAAAGCTCACGCCTTTGACAAAATAGCTGTGGGGCTTTTGAGGAACCGGATTTGGCACCTGATTTTCTTGCGAATCCACCCCGTTAGAAGTATTCATAAGTTTGTGATCGTTTAAAGTTTTTTATAGAACTAAAACTTATCCCGTTGCAAGAAGAACAAAAGAACTTCTAACGGGGTCCATGATTTTTTATTTAATTATGTCCTAACATTATAACAGAAAATTTGCCAAAAGCTAAATCTCCGACCCTGGCGGCGTCCTGAGGGGTGCATGAGGCGAAGGATCTCTTTATTTTGGTTATTAGATTGCTTCGGGTGCACTCGCAATGACACACATACCCCCTATTTACTTACAACCGGCTTTGACTTAAACAAATTGATGATAACTAAAATACTTAAACGCAGGTAAACCGCTAAAAATACCAGCCAACTAAAAACTTTTGGGTATTTGGAGGCGTAGTGCTTTGTATAAAAAATCCACATGGAATCATGGAACCATTTTAAAGCCTTAAAAGGGACTTTAGCGGAAGAGGAGCCTTTATAATGGGTAATAAAAGTTTTTGGATAGTACAAAACTTTTAAACCAGTCTCCTTACACCGCCAGCACCAGTCCAAATCCTCTCCGTACATAAAAAAACTTTCATCGAGCAAGCCGATTTTATCAATAACCGATTTCCTAATAAGCAAAAACGCGCCGACCACGCTGTCTACTTCTATCTCTTGGTCCTCGCTGATGTTTGTATAGTTGTAATCTTTATTGCTTAACAAAAATAGCCTTTTAAAACTGTTCCAAGGGTTTGGGAATCTTCTTCTGCAGGCTAAATCCAGTTTGCCGTCAGGCTTGATTATTTTACAACCGCTGATCCCAACTTGAGGACGGTTTTCCATAATGTCCAGCATAACCTCAAAAGTATCGGGCTTAACTTTGGTGTCAGGATTTAGGAGAAGAATGTATTTCCCCGATGATGCCTTAATTCCAATATTATTACCGGCCGCAAATCCATTATTTTTATTCCTGATTAGTTTCAAATTCGGAATAGACGGCAACAAACTTTCAATTGCCTCCGCCGTGCCGTCCCGCGAGTCGTTATCCACCACAACAACTTCGTAAGTATATTTTTTTGTCGACGCAAAAACACTAGGGAGCAAGGCTTTTAAGTGCTCCTTGGATTTATAAGACAGGATGATTACGGATAAGTCGGGATTGACTTTTTGCATAAAAATGGTTAGATTGAGTTATTCGGAATCGGGATCGGAGGACATAATGGAATTGCAGAAAACTAAAAAAGCGGAGGTTCTTGGGTGGTATTCGGACGGTAGAAGATTTGCCTTACGGTTGTTTGACGGAATGCGCGAGCCGTCCTCTTGGACTTCTATCGACCCCTTCGACGGGCGATCTGTTCCCTATGGGACAATTGTCTTCTGCGGATTTACTACACCTAGGGGGCGTTTATCTACATAGAGACAAAGACTGTGGGGATCGCAGAGCCAATTCAGATCACTCAAGCCGAGCTTCAACAGACACCCTGCTTCATAATTGAAGAAGTCCCCGCTTAAGTTGGCTAGTCCCAGGCGTCATTCTGAAAGAAGTAAACGATCACTTTAAAGATCCTTAGCTTCACTTAGGATAACGCCTTATTTTTTTAATCGCACTTTACTACTATCATACACGGCCGTGTGTTATAGTAGTATTTATTAATCTTCTTTTTTTAAACATCTTCGACAATAATTTAAACATTTCCGGCAAAACTTTTAGTGTTGCGGTTTCAAAAATTAAAATATAGATGAACATAAAAAATTCGCGGACAAAAAATTGTGGGTAAAACCAAGGGGAATTTTTTACATACATAAAAATATGGTTTTGGTAATTCAATTGCCGAATGCGGGGCGAAAGTTTTCTATGATGCGCAATGAATCCTGAAACATCGCCATATCCACTTTTACTGGAGCCTGCCGTACGGCCATGGTAAGCAATAGCCGATGGCACAAAAACATTTTTCCAGCCTGCATTGGCCATCCGCCAGCTCAAGTCTACGTCTTCCCAGTAACTATGGAAATCTTCATCAAAATATTCGTTTTTGATATTTGATACTTGATATTTGATATTTTCTAAAGCTGCCCGCCTGTACATTGCTCCTGCGCCTGATACACCATCAACTACCACTAAAGCGTCGTACTGATGCTTATCCTCCTCATGCTGTCCTCTGTCCCTGGCCCTGCCGGACTTGCTGATGTTTACACCAGTCGTATCAAGAGTACAAGGGGAATCCTTGTGCAGCGCAAGGATTCCCCTTGTAATATCAGCTTGGTAAAGTTTGCCCGTCGCGCCAGCTACTTTTTCATCATTAAAAACTTTAAGCATCTCCTCTATATAGTTCGGCTCCATTATTAAGTCAGGATTCACCAGCTGAAAAAATTCCGAATTATATTTTGAAAAAACCAAATTATGCCCCCCTGCAAAGCCAATGTTATAGCCCGGGTCTATTACTTCCACTTGCGGGAACTTTCCCATTAACAGTTCTTTACCGCCGTCATCATTGCCGGAAATAACCGCAACCACATTAAAATCCTTAAAAGTCTGCCGAAAAATACCGGAAAAAACCGGCTCAATGAACCTTTTGGAATTGTAGATTACTTGGACAATGGTGACTTGGGACATAACTGATAATTGTGAATTGATAATTTATAACTTTTAAACCCTCGAAGTTGTTAATAGTTATCAATTATTGCTCCTCTACTTCATATTCCTGATAGCGTTTTACAATCAACCCAGCAATGCCAATATCTATAAAAAAGAACATTAAGACTTTATCGTTGAGCAATGTAATGTCAAAAACTGAGGCGGCCAGAATCCAAAAAACCACCAAGAGGGCCTGGGCGACAAAATAAATTAAAAAATCGTCGACTTTGGAGTAATGCCGGACGAACCGCCAAAAATATTTAATAACACAGAACCAGAACATGGCGAACAGGCCAAAACCTATAAAGCCTGTTTCAACCAAAACTTGCAGGTAAAGGCTGTGGGCCGAAACATACTTGGCAGGAAGGTTGTAGCGCTCATTAATTTCCGCGCCCAGCTCCTGGTAGCTTTTGGAGTAAGGATTTTGGGTAAATGACGTTATAAAATTCGCGAAGCCAACGCCCAAGGGGTGGTTTAAGGCAAACAGGGCGCTGTTCTTCCACATTTCAATCCTGCCCCGGTTGGAGTTTTCCCTAAGGTCGTAAATACTGCTAAGGCGGGGGAAGAAATCTTCCCGGAATTTTTCCACGCGCAGATACTCAAGCCCCTGGTTAATTATTGGCGAAGCCGCGAACAGGGCAAAAATAATAATAAACGGCCAGAGGAATTTTTTTGCCAAATGCCGCTGGAAATTTTTAAAGTAAGCCAGCAACACGGCAAAAAAAGGCAGGGCCATGCCCACCCAAACCGCGCGCGTGCCGGAAAGGATTACGGCCATGCCGGCGAACCTGACGCCAGACCATAGCCACTTTTTTACATGCTTAAAAACACTCCTGGTTAAGGCCGTGCCCAGGCACAGGCCAAAAAAAGAAATATAAGCAAAAGATTGCGAGTCGGGCATTATGGAAAACATCCTAAGGCCGGTCGCGCCGTTGTAGGAAAACCAGGAATTAGAATAAAGCGCCACTTGGGCAAAGCTTGGGCCGTAATACAGTTTAGTTACATTAGACGCCCAATACACCCAAAAAGTGCTTAAGTCAGTAAGCAAGGTGCCAAAAAGCTGGGCAAAGCCCAGCGCTACAATAATAGTTAAAGACCAAATTAAGCAGCGGATAACTTCAAAAATTTGCTGTTTGCCCCTTAAGGTGTTAATAAGCACAACGTACAAAAAGTAAATATTTGCCCAAAAAAATACCTCCTTGGCCGCTTGCAACTTGAAACTGCCGAAAAAAAAGGCCACAAAAAATCCGGTCAGGGCAAAGCCCGCCAGGTATTTATCCCAGGGCAGGAAATGGATGTCGTTGAACCTGAATTTTTTGTCGCGGATTATCCAAACCAGAAACAGCGCCAAGTACAAAACTCTCCACATGGGCAGGGATTCAAAACGGGAATTGGGCAAAACTACAGAAAAAGGTATGGATAAAATTAAAAGCAGAAGAGATTCATACACCGGGCTTAAAACTATAAAAGCCAGCAGCAAACCCATATTCAACCAGACCAGCGAATTTGGCCAGTTCAAAACCGCAATACCCAATATGCTAATGTACTGCCAAACCGTAAAAATAATAATTAACAGCTTTAAACGCGGCAGTTCTTTAATTTTTAAAAGCAGGTCTTGGGTCATAGTGAGATTACGATTGGTGTCATCCCGATCGACCGAATGCATCTGAGGGAGCCTGTGTTAGGCGAAGCCCTGAGCGAAGCCGAAGGGGATCCCTTAACGCTGATGATTTATCAAATGTAAGGGATTCCTCGGCTCGTCCGCCTGCCTTAGGCAGGCGGATCGCTCGGAATGACACAACGGCTATAGAGTTAAAAATTTTAAAGTTTCCTCTGCGCATTTTTGCCAGCTAAAATCTTTTAGTCGCCGTCTGCCTTTTTCTTTTAAGCTATCGGCCAAAGACTTATCCGTTAAGACAGATTTCATGGCTGATTTGACTTCAACAGTATCTGTGGGGTCAAAATAAACCGCCGCCTCCCCCGCCACCTCGGGCATGCTGGAGATTTTAGACACCGCCACCGGAACATTGGCGGCAAAGGCTTCCAGTATCTGCATGCCAAAGCCTTCATAAAAACTTGGCAAGACCAGCAAATCGGCTTTGGATAAAATTGCCAGGCGATCGTCATCAGCTACATGATTCAGGTAAACAACTATATCCTTGTTCTTTGAAATCTTGTTTAAAATATCCATGTACTTCCAGCCGGGCCTGCCCACAACAACAAGCTTGTGGGGCAAATCCTGCTCCTCTGTTTTCAAAAGCCGAAAAGCATCAATCAGCCCCTCCAAATTTTTCCTTGGCTGGAGAGTCGACAAAAATAAGACATATTTCTCCGGCAGGCTGTGTTGAATTGTTAATTGTAAATTGTTAATTGTTAATTGTGCATCCTCATACCCATGATGCACAACTTCAACTTTTCTTTCATCCAGCTTATAAAATTTTACCAAGTCGTTCTTTGTGCTTTTGGAAACCGCAATAATTTTGCATGCTCTTTTAACCGCGAACCCCGTTGACCATTCCAGGAAATCCCTCATAAACCGGGTAAACGACTCCGGGTAAAATTTCCAGGCCAAGTCGTGGATTGTTACTATTGATTTTTTTGGGTGGACCAGCGGCAAAGCCGAAGCCGGAATGAATAAGACATCCACCGGGTTTAATAGCATCTCCAGGCTTATACGAATTTGCGTCCAAAAAAATGGGAACGGCATAACCTTGAGCTTGAAATTGGCCGGTAGGCTTGTAAGCCACTCCTCTGGCCGGGTCCGCAAATACAAAACATAAGAATTGGCTTTGTCAATTCGCGCCAAATGCAAAATTAACTGTTTCGCGTAGTGCTCAACGCCGGTTTTAACCGGATTATTCGCCCTTTCCGCTTCTATGCCAATGGTCATCTTTTAATTGTAGCATAAAAAATGGAGCTTTTGCTTAAGCAAAAGCTCCATTTATAAGTTTAAGCTGTTATTTTTTCTTAGGTGCAGGTTTTGAAGGGATTTTCGTGGTTTCCTTATTTACACGCGGAAGAAAGCTGGTGGAGTTGATTTCATCCTGCAACTGGTTGTTAAAAGCAAAGTTATAAACTACGCCCCCCAGCACCATGGAAATAACCAGGAGCGTGAATAGTTGCCAAAAAGTTATGTTAAATTTTTGATTTTTGTTTGCCATTTATTTTTATTTCTTACTTAATTATTCTTTAATGTAGAGGTATTATATCACACAGCCTATTTTTTACCAAATAAGCTGCTTTTGTAAATATGGGGCTTGAAGCTTTTTAGCCTAACAACTTTAACTTCCAAGCCCTGTTTTTTCAAAGCCTCCTTTAAATTGTCAGTATAAGCATCCTGATCATAGCCCAGGGTTATAATTGACGGATGTTCTTTTAGTATATGCGGGATGTGGTTTTTGGCTGCCCCTAAAACGGCTTTATCCACAAGCTTGCAAGCCTTAACCTTTTTTAGCCTTTGCGATTGTGTAAAACTTGGGGGGCGGCCTTTTATTCGTTTAACGTTAACATCCCGCGCAACTGATACTATCAAATAAGGCCGCTTAGCTATGAGGCGCGCCTGTTTAAAAAAATCCAAATGCCCTTTGTGCAAAAGGTCAAAAGTGCCAAAGGCCATAATTTTAATTTTAGGATGATGAATCATGAGTTAAGAATTAGGCGACTGAAATAACCCTTTAACAGTTACAAAATCATCTTTGCCAATAAAGCCTGTGGCAATTAATACAATAAAATAGACCGCGGCGCCGAGAGGCAGGCTAATAAAAAGTCCTTGATTGCGGACCGGCCACAATGCCAAGCCCATAACCACTGCCGCCAATAAAGGTTTAAAGAGGAATTGCAAAAAATTAAATTGCGTGATATTTTTTTTCACAAAATAAAAATAAAAAATGCCCTGTAAGGCTTCGGACGCGACAGTCATTGCGGCCGCGGCTTTAATGCCGTAATGCGGGATAAAAATTAAATTGCCCGCAATGTTTATCACCACATTTACCCCGGTAATTACAACCGCTTTTTTGGTCAACTGGGAAATGACCAAAGAATTTACCGGAATGTAAATAAACAAAATCGCCGGCGCCCAAATTAAAATTGCCAGAACTTGCGCCGCCCCTTCATAGCCCGGGCCGGCCACCAAAGAAATAAGGCGCGATGATAAAAGCATCCCGCCCACAGCCATTGGCAAAGCCGCGGCAACCATCAGCCGCAGATACTTCTCCAAATTTTGCCTGACATCAATCAAAGCTTTTCTGGCCACGAGCGAGGCAAAAAACGGAAAGAGCGTAAAAGAAACCGCGGCCGGGAAAAAACCGAGCAAATCAAAAATTTTGTAAGCCGCGGTATAAAGCCCGGTTTGGGTGTAATTTTTTAAAATAGTTATAATAACAACGTCAATCCGGTTATAAATCGCGCTAAAGCCAACCAAAACCGCGAACGGCCAGCCTTGTTTTAAAATATTGCTGATGATGGAAAAATCAAAACGAAAAATTGCTTTTAAAATTTGAGGCTCGGGCAAATACTTTTTGACGAAAAAATTATACAGAATTAAATCTAAAATTCCAAAAACCACTTGGGTGCAGGCCAAAAAAACTATGTAGCGGTGGAAAAAAATCGCTAAAAAAATTATGCTTATGTTAACAACCGAATTAAGGAAATTTATCAGCGCGACTTTTTTTATGTCCTGAAAAGCGGCCAAAACCGACATAAAAGGGTAACATAAAGCATTGGCAATCATCCCCAATCCGGTTATGGCAATGGCGTTAAACACAACCGGCTCAAAATGCCGGAAATAAGCAATTGCCATCAACAGCCCGTAAAGCAAAACCGAAGCCAAAGCTTCAAAAGTAAAAAAATTCTGAAAATAAGTTTTGGTTTGGCTTGGGTCTTCGCTGATTTTTTTAGTAATGTATTGCTGGATGCCGAAATCCACGACTGTGGAAAACAGCAAAACATAGGACAGGACAAACTGGTATTGCCCGTTGCCAAAAGGTCTTAAATAACGGAATAAGGCGAAATAAGCAATTGCCAAAAGCGCCAAAGCAGCGACTCTGGATATTGTCAGCCACAAAATATTTTTGGAAATGTGTATAGACATAAAGCATCTTGCTGTGAGAGTTTTTAGCGCTTGTGAGAACTTGGAGAGTAATCACAAGCGCTAAACCCGCTACTTCCGCGATCGGCGTTTTCGCTCGAGCAAGCGCGAGCGTGAACTCGGGAGTAACTTCTCCTCATTGCCATTTACCTTGCCTCCTTAGTTGTGGATACCTGTTTCATATTCTAGCATACTCTGGCCGGAAAATATTTAACGATTTTAACCGAAGAACATGCTATAATTAAACAATGGAAAAAATAAAATCCTTATGCTCAATCATTGTCGGAATTACGTTATTTTCCAGCACTGCTTTTGCCCAAGAAGCAACATCAACCCTATACCAGTCGCCATCGAATGGCTCCGGTACAGGGCAAGCTCCCGAATTGGCGTCTTCAACCCCGGCCAGCGTTCTGGGTTTACAAACGCCGCTTATTCCGCCCATCATAAACCAAATTAAAGAGGCCAAAGCCCTCCTTTCCACAACCACTTTAAACCACGCGCTTATTCCGGTTTACAAATCCGCCAAAGGCGGATCCGCCTCAGGCGGAAAAAATACCAAAACGCTTTTAAGGTACAACCTGGGCAGTAAAGACATTGCGCTTGCTATTTTAGACCCGGCCACGGCTAGGACAATTATTACCATAGGCAGGCTAAACGGAAAGTCCATGACTTTCCCGGATCCCGCGGTGGATGTTAAACTAACAAAATTTAACGGCGTCAACAGCAAATTCCAAGTTAATACGCCCGCGAACGGGAAAATAATTGCCTTAAAATATTTAATAAGCGCAAAAGAGTCAGGCAGCAAATCAGCCATAGAAAAAGGCTTATCCGAAGCCGTGTATGTCCCCTACTCCGACTCGCTAAGCGCGCCGGATGTAATTGCTTACGGCTCGGATTATTTGAACAATATAATAAATAGTGTGACACTCCAACTGCAAAATATTCCTTCGCAGGCCATACCCGGACAAACTATTACGCAAGCCATTCCGCCGGCAATGATTAAAGCCCTGGTTTACGCAGAACATACTGATACTGCGCAGGTGCTAAACGGCAACGACACCCAGGCCACCATTAACCAGCTAAATATTCTTTTGGCTGTAAACGAAGGCGACGCCTATAAGTACAGCGTCAGCACGGCCGGCGCGCGCGGTATTGCCCAATTCATCCCATCCACTTACCAAAGCCTGGTTAAACGCCGTGGTGAAGTCGGGCTAATCCCCGACTTTCTGGAAGGCATGTCCGACCACCAAAACTCCATTAAAGCCATGTATTTATTATTAGATGATTACGCCGGGGCAGTGCGCGTTAAAGCTTCTTTGGGTTTTGTTTCCAGCCGGGTGTTTGATTACGGCGCCGCAAGTTATAACGGCGGCACCACGCGTGTAGCCAGGGCCGTAAACGCTTTTGGCACCAGCTGGAACGAGGACAAGAGCGGACAGCTTAATGCCACCCAGGCGCAGGTAAACAGCTTAACTTCGCAAATAAAAAAAGCTAAAGATAAAAAAATAAAAGCCGCCCTGCAAGCACAGTTGGCAGAAGCAACTAACCAGTTAAACGAACTAAAAACCGGAAGCCTAAGGAACGAAACAGTAAACTATTTGGCTAAAATTTACAAAGTCATCCAGTATTTTAACGACCAGCAGGCATAAACTTATGTGGATTATATTTGCTTTAAGCGCGTCCATACTTTGGGGGCTAAGCTATGTTTTGTTTGAACAGATATATAAAAAAATTTCAGTGGCAACCAGCTTGTGGATTGTCTGCCTAATAATGTTTTTTGCAATGCTTTTCCTTTCTGTATTTTCCGGAAAGATTAAACCTGACCTTCAGGCCATATTCCAATCCAAAAAACTTATGTGGCTTTTAGCAGGCGGCGTTGCCACGGCTATAGCCGCTGATTTGTGCATTGCTTTTTCCATTACAAACAAAAACGCCACGCTCGCGGGGCTGATAGAAATCTCCTATCCCCTGTTTATTGCCCTATTCGCCTACTTGCTGTTTAAAGAAAGTCAGCTCACAACCGCCACAATAGTCGGAGGAGTCCTGGTTTTTTCCGGCATTTTTATAATTTACTTTTTCAATAAATAGCAACTTGACTTTAAGCCTAAATCCGCTAATATTTTAATATATGTTTCCACTCAACCAAAGAAAAATAGGCGGCTACACTTTTGGACAACCCACCTTTTACAGCAGTTTCCATTTGGGCACGGACTATACCGCGGACTTCAACAAGCTGTTCGCGCCTTTTGATGGCACTGTAACTACGGCCTTTGGGCCGCAGGGCGGCAAGACCATCCACTTTAGGCCGGACAACCAGCCTATAGTAATCCGTTTTTTGCATTTAGACCAATTCATTAAAGTCGGCAGCTGTAAAAAAGGCGAGCTTATAGCCAGAACCGGCAATACCGGCGCCAGCACCGGCCCGCACCTGCATTTGGACATTAGCAAAAATAATTTAGATTTAAACAACATTAATAATTTTATAGACCCAGAAAAATTCAACTGGGAAGGAGAACCTATGAACCAAGCCAAAGTCGTAAAATCCAAAAACAGCCCAACCATCTATATTTGCTACCCGGTGCCGAATATGGATTACCTGCACACCAAAGCAAACCTGGAAGGCATCGTTATTCCGACGGATGTACCTACAACTGATTCGCTGTAAACCTTACTTAAAGCACCTCAACCGATGGTTGAGGTGCTTTGAATTTTTTTGCTTTATTAAAAACCAATTAGAGACAGCCTTCCAGAATATCCAAGCCTTGTTTTGCGACAGACCGTGAAATATTTATGGCCGGATAAATAATGAAAGTATTAGGTTTAGCATCGGCAATCAGCAAGCCTTTGCCCATGGCTTTTTTTATGATTGCGTCGCTATAGCCATTTTTAGTAAATTCTACGCCAATTGCCAACCCCTGGGCCCTAATTTCTGCCGGATACCGGAAGGGCATTTTTTCTAAACGTTCTTTAAAATAAAAGCTCAAGTCATTTGCATTCTTTAAAAATTCTTTTTTATTTTTTAAAAGGTATTTAATATTGGCGATTGCTCCGTGCACGTTTAGGGGATGCCAGCCAAAGGTAGAATAAAAACTAAAGCCAAATTCCATAGATTTGGCGACTTCATTTGTCATAATAGTCGCGCCTAACGCGCCAAAACCGCCGGTTAAACCTTTTGCCAAACACATAATGTCAGGCTCAATGCCATAATGCTCGCAGGCGAACATCTTGCCGGTCCTGCCAAAACCTGTGGCCACCTCATCCGCAATAAAAAGCGTTCCGTACTTTTTACAGGCTTTTTGGACAATATTAAAAAATTCTTTTGTCGGAATAACAACTGCCAGGTTGCAAATGGTAGGCTCCGCGATAAAGGCCGCAACGTCGCGCTTACTTAGGATTTTCTCAACTTCGCGCGCGGCTACTCTGTCAAGCGGCGGCTTTATTTTATGGCAATCAGGAAGTAAGTTCTTATACCATCCCCTAAAATCTGACGCCCCAATACTCATGGCTCCAATTGAATGCCCGTGATAACTGCCTTCAATAGAAATGAACTTAGAACGTTTGGTATAAGCCATGGCGGCCTGCAAGGCAATTTCTACCGCTTCGGTCCCACCCGTGGCGCGAAAACTTTTAACCAGCTTTCCGGGAGTAATTTTTGCAAGCAGTTCGGCCAATTCGGCCCAAGGCTTATAAAAATACATGGGGCTTACATAGTCAGGCCCGTTAAAATTTTTAATCTGTCTGACTATTTCATCAACACCCCAGCCGACATTCCCCACGCACCAGCCCATATAAAAATCTATGTACTTTTTACCATGCGCATCGTAAACATAACTGCCTTTAGCCTTAGTAACTTCTACATCACGAAAACTTCCGTCACGGCCCAGATATTTTTTGTCCTTTTGTCTTGTATCCATAATTTAAGTATAGCAAAAATTGCCTTATTTGAAAGTAGTTTATTTGTTGATCAGCTCAAGGTCGTTCATATGGTCGCGCAAATTTTCCCGCTTAAGGTTTTTGAATTTTTTATACTGGCCGGGTGTCATCCCAAAGGTAGCTTTGGAAATTTCCGCGGTTAAAATTTTGTACTCAACTTCTTCTTTTACTCCCCTTTGCTTCCACTCATTGGTCAACTCGTCGCGCACGGCAATGCCGCGCATGCGTTTTTCTATCCAGGCATCGCTATAACCCTTAGCTTTATACAAAGCCCTAGTCCTTTTGGTTGCCAATTCCGGATCTTCAATTTCCTGAACGCGCTCGTAGCCAACTTTAGCCAACCAACGTTTAAAAGGTTCGGCTTTAGGAGACGGGATAGACTGGATAATTCTAAAAATGCCTTCTGTGTTGGCACAATCGGTTTCGTAGTACTTGCCGTCGGAAGCGGCTAATTTCAGTCCGTGACAAAATGTCACGACCTCGCTGCCTTCCTCTATTAATCTTTGCTTTAGTTTTCGCCAATAGGCTCCGGAGTCCAAACTATCAGTTAAAGCGCCGCATACATCTACAACTGAAAACCACCACTCATTATTATAAATGGTTTTCCTAATTTCCTTACCTTTAAATAGGGCAATTTGTTGAATTTCAGTCATACTACAATAGTATACTATCGTCCACCTTATGTCAACAAACCTATTGTGGATAACTATTTTTCTATAGCATCCCCTTTTGCATAAGCGTCAACTTCGCTTTGGGGCAGGGTTACAATTTTCTTGGGCGTGATTTTGCGGTTTAGGTAGGCTTTGTAGGTTAGCGGGCGCAACTGGCCTTTTGTTACGAGATACACGGCGTCGCTGGCGTCGCCTTTTAAAATGGTATTATCCCTGGGAGGCACTGGTATACCCGTAAGCCAGGATAAGACAACATCGGAATCAAAAACGTAGTCCGGCTTTATGCCGCGCTGTTTGGCTACGTAGGGTGATACCGAATGGGCCGCTCCGTCTTTAAATTCAAAAACGGGCCCGGCCTTGGCGCCTGTTGCAAAAAAAGTATAATCTTTGGGCGCGGCAAACAAACCCATAGCCAGGGCGTTTAACTCGTCCGAGGAAACGGTTACAACCTGCTTAAAGCTAAAGCCGCGGTTTTTAAAGACATCACCCAGCACCGGTTGTCTTAGCCCGCTTTGAACAAGGTAGACTGTACTGTCAGAGGACGATTTAACTAAACTTCCGTCCTTAGGCGGCACAAAACCGTTTTGGGAGTAGCTTGCGACTTCAGCATCGGGAACAATAACAATTTGCCTGGCAATAATTTTATTCTGGGCAAAAGTGTACGCGCTGTACATTTTTATTTTTCCGCCATCTACAAGATACACCGACTTGTCGGCCGCGCCGCGGATAATTGTCCCGTCTTTGGGCGGCAGGACAGTCCCCACATCAAATAGCGCGGCTTCGCTTGCGGAAATTACCAAAGTATTTTTTGGATTAAGCCCGCGCTGGGAAATAACTAAATCAGATGCCTGATGGCGGGTATTACTTATAAAAACAAACTTGGAAGCCTCGCCCGGGATTGCCACAATGGTATTGTCCGCCGGCCCCAGGGGTTTGTCTGTTGTGTAATTGCCAAACTCCGTGGGCGAAACCGTAATTATATTGGACAGATTAAGGGCTCTGGCCTGCGCCACGAACTGGGGCACCAAAGCCTTTAGGCCGTCTTGGATAATATAAACATCACTGCCGGATGAAAGTTTAAGCAAGCTCCCATTGGGGTACTTAAACCAGCCCTGGAAAAATTTCCAAAAATTATAGTTGCCGTTAAAAACATGCGGGGTGTAGCGGTAAAGCGCCGCAGTGGCGTTATTGAGCAAGGTAACACTTTGCTGTGAAAGTATGTTGTCGTAGCCGCCTAAAGTATTATCTAGCGTGATGCTACTATCGGTACGGGCTGGCTGGCCGTTTACAATCGGCCCCCGGCCGCCCGGGGTGGAAAAAGATTTCATTAGAGATTTTGCCGCGCCTAAATAGCGGTTGCCGGCGGAGTCGTAATTGCCGAAAAGCTGATAGTAAAAGCCGGGAAATAAGTCGCCGCAACCCGAGCCGTCCGGGCAGTCAAAACCCATGGCGCGGTCTAAAGCCTTTTGCAATTTGGCCGCGTTAAAATCGTTAGCCGAAGTAATAAGCCCCTGCTCTTTATTTAAAGTAACCAAAATTACCTGCGGGTTAAGGCCGCTTTGGACAGACGCGTCCCAAATTAATTCCGCGGCGGTGCGAAGCCTGCCTAAATTAGGCTGTGGGTCGTCTAAAGCTTGTTTTAACTCCAAGGCTTGCGGCTCCTTTAACTTTACCAAAAAGTCATAAGATGTATTCGCCAGAACCGAATTTTTATCCGCCAAAAATTTTTGTACTCCCGCGGCCCCGCCAAAAGTTTCAACGTCAGAAAAAACCTTATCCTCAACAAGCCGGTTGGGGTTAAACGCGGGGTCGGGCGGCTGGGCAAGGGCGGATAGCGGCAGCGTCAATAAAATAATTACGCTAATATATTTTGTAAATTTTGGTGTATGTACCATGGTTTAGATATTGACTGATATTGGAAATTGGATATTAGAAACTAATAAGCACAATATCAAATATCCTAATATCTAATATCCTGCGCTACCTAATATACGCTTCGCCTTTGGCAAAGCCCTCAATGTCTTTGTCCGGAACCGTCAAAATTGGAAAAATACCCAAGCCCTTGTAGGCAAAAAAATTATAATTAATTGGATGCAAAACTTCGCCAATAACCCAATAGACGGTTTTGCTGCGCGCGGTTTTCAGCAGCGTACCTTCGGCCGGCGGATAAAAGTTGCCTGTAAGCCAGGAGTCCATTTCCGGAAAGCTCAACGTGCCAATGCCCGCAAAGCTCAGCTTCCTCTGCTGAAATACGGCGTAAGTCAGGGGCAATTTTTTGCCGCTTTGGATAATATAAACTGTCGGGCTTTTGTCGTACTTAACCAAAGTCCCGTCAGTAGGAGTTACATATGGGCCTTCGGGAAAGGCTGACAGCTGGTTAAAGCCGCCGGTTTTAAAAGCGGCGCCGGAAAAACGCTGGTTGTAAACAAAGGCCGAAACAAGCCTTTTTTGCCCGCCGACAATTTGGTAGACTTCGCCGTTTAAGTCGGTAACTTTTACCAAGTCGCCTTCCATAAATTCCGGCTCTATGGCGGTCCGCAAACTTTTAAAGACATTGACCCTGCCCGCGCCCAAAAGCCCGCGGCAGGAACTGCCGCCGCAGTGGACCAAACTTAAATTGTCAACAGGGTCGGCCGTGGTAATTATCCGGTCGCGGATTTGGATGTTGGTGGCCAGCGGGTATAAAGATTTTATCAGCGCCGCCTCCCCCACGACAAACGGCACGGCCAAAGAAGTGCCCGAAGCGTAAGCATAAGAATTGCGGGAAGGTTTTTTGCTTAAAGGGTCAAAATTGATGGTGGAAAGTATCCTTTTGCCCGGCGCGGTTACGTCTATGCAATTTTTGCCGTAGTTGGAAAATTCCGGCTTGGTGTCGTTCTGGTCGGTAGCCGCGACGCCGATTACCATGTTAAAATTGTTGTCGTCGCAAATGGGGAAAACGGGGCTCAAGTCCAAGTTGCCGCCGGTAACCGCCACGTCGTTTCCCGCGGCCGCGACTATTACAATGTTTTTATTAAAGGCGTAAGTTATGGCGTTTGCCAAAGTTGTGTCTTGGCCAAAACCAACGCCTCCGACGCTTAAATTAATAAACTGCGCGCCGTGGTCAGCCGCCCAAACCACGGCCTGGGCCAAGTCCGAAGCGTTACCCTTGCCTAAGGCATCCAAAGTCTTAAGCGGCATAACGGAAATTTTCCAATTGGTGCCGGCTATCCCGAGTCCGTTGTTAACAGTAGCGCCCAATACTCCTGTAACTAAAGTTCCGTGGCCATTGTCGTCAGAATCCGTGCCAGGGGCGATTGCCTGTCCGGAAAGAAAATTAAAGCCCGGAAGGTATTTTATTGCCTGCAAATCCTCGTGCGTCTGGTCAATGCCCGTATCTATAATTGCCACAATATTAGTTTCACTGCCGGTGGTTTTTTGCCAGGCATCGCTAAAGCCCGCTTTTGCCAGCCCCCATTGCTTGTCCGTATTTTGGGCATCAGAAGTAAACCCGGGGTCGTTTACAAAAACCGTATCCGCCTGTAGTCCTGTTTGTAGTTCTAAATAATCGAAATTGCCCGCTAAAAAAATTTTAAGATAAGTCGGCCCGTAATCTGAAGTAAAAGTGTAGATATTTTGGAATTGGCTATTTTTATTGCCTAAAAATTTCCTGTTAATATTTTGCGCGACATCCAACAGCCTGCCGTAATTTCCAGTATTAGAAAGCTTAATAACATACTCCCCGCCTGCTTCCGATGCCGATGCCGATGCCGGGGCAAAAGGCAAAACCGGCGTTAGGAGAAAAAATAAAACCAGCAAGCGGAGCGTTGCCGTAAAGAAAAATTTTCTCCATTTTTGCTTTGAGAATTTTTTAAACAAGAAAATTCAGATTAAAAATAATTATTTATACTTTCCCGCCCACAAATTCAGCCTGACCTGTAAAACTTCCACAAGCATGCTTACCATGCCGCTAAGTTTTACGTGGCTTTCGGTATCGTTTATCCAGGTTATGGGCACTTCCTTAAGCTTAAAACCCATTTTCCGGGCCAGGGCTAGTATTTCTACGTCAAAAGCCCACCTATAAATGCTTTGCTTGGGAAAAATCGCCTGCGCGGCTGTGCCGGAAAAAGCTTTAAAACCGCATTGCGAGTCGGTTACGCCAATGGGGACAGCAGTATGGACAATAAGCCTAAACACGCCGCCTAAAAAATCCCTAAACCACGGCTGGTGGACGGTAATTACCGAACCCTGAATCCTGCGCGAGCCGATTACAACCTCATAACCCTGGTCAAATAAGGGAAGCATTTTTTCAACTTCATCAACCGCCGTGGAATTGTCCGCGTCCATAAACAAACGGACATCGCCCGTGGCCGCCAGCATGCCCTGTTTGGTTACCCAGCCTTTGCCGTGGTTTTCTTTGTTGTCGATAAGATGTAAATTCTGTATTGATGGCTCTAAGTCCCTAACAACCCCGGCTGTGTTGTCTTTGGAGCCGTCGTTGACCACTAAAATTTCGTACTCGTACGCCTGGTTTTTTAAATAGTCGCTTACCGCCAGCAAAGTGTGGCTAATGCGGCTTGCTTCGTTATACGCGGGAATAACTACGGATAATTTTTGTCCGCCAAAGGCGGATCCGCCTCCGGCGGACATTTTTTCATTCATTTTTGTATTATTAATTGCCTTTATTATAACACAAAACCCGCCTACCTTATATAGACGGGATTGCGCCGGATTTGTTTCGGATTAAAGATACTTTATAGATATTGGGATATTTTAGATACTAAAAAATTCTTCAATATCAATTTTATATCTACCAATATCTAATTACATATCTTTCATTACTTCCCACGATGTCCTGATAATATTTTCCAAACTGCTATGGTTTAACCTATACCCCAACTGATTCGTCAATTTTGAGTTATCGGCAGTCAAAGCCGCCGGGTCGCCGGCGCGGCGCGGCGCCATGTCCATGGGGATGATTTTATTTAAAACTTCGGAAGCGGCGTTGGCAACCTGGGCCACGCTGGAGCCTTTGCCTGTGCCTATGTTATAAACTTCAAACGGGCCGGCGCCTTCGCGCATTCTCTCCAAAGCCAAAATGTGAGGCAAGGCAATATCCAAAACATGCACATAGTCGCGCACGCATGTGCCGTCGGAAGTCGGGTAGTCATTTCCAAAAACCTGCAAAGCCGGCCTGTCGCCTTTTGCCACCAGCATGACGTTGTAGACTAAATGCGACTGGTGGGTGGGTGTAATATGAGTAGCGGGATTAAAACCGCAGGCGTTAAAATAACGAAAAATTGTAGCCGTAAAACCCATGTATTCGCAAAAATATTTTATAAGCCTTTCGCCCAAAAGCTTTGTGTAGCCGTATGGGTTCTGCGGCTTAAGCGGAGAATTTTCGGTTATTGGCGTATGTTCAGGCTGGCCGTAAACTGCGGCCGAGGAGGAAAAAATAATTTTCTTTACGCCGGCTTCTTCCATGGCCTTTAAAAGCCTGGCTAAATTCACCACATTATTTTCAAAATATTTGGCCGGCTCCCGAACCGACTCTTCCACTTCCAAACTGGCGGCCATATGGAAAACTGCTTCAAACTGGTTGTTGGCAAACAAATCTTTCAGCAGGCTTTCGTCGCCCAAATCCCCTTCCACGAAAACCGCGGCCGGGTCTAAATTTTCTTTTTTACCCGTGGATAAATTGTCCAAAACAACGACTTCAAAGTTTTTTTTCACCAGCTCGCTGACCAAATGCCCGCCAATGTAGCCTGCCCCGCCGGTCACTAAAACTTTGGATTTTTCTTGGCCCATAAATTCTTGTTTATCCGCCTTGTCTAACTTAGAATAAGGCGGCGTGTTTTGTTTTAAAAATTCGTTGTATTTATCGACTGTTAAAACCACAACCGCTGGCTTTTCTTCATAGCTTAAAATTAACCCTCCCCCACGGTTTTTAGCTTCATTTATTAATTCCAATAAATAACGATTATCCATATAATACAAGAAAAATTAATTTAAAACAACAAAAAACAGCCGTCCCAGCTGTTTATTTTTGTTTTCGATGATTTAATAATAGCACTAAATAATTACATTGCAAATAGTAAAGGGATTTAGCCGTCTGGCTAAATCCCTTATGCTTAAACTTCCGCCGATCATCGCGCGCAAACCGGCCTTACCGCGACCGGCAATACAACAATACGTTGGACCGGCTGGGGCTTCCCGCCGCTAAAAGAAAAATCCCTGAGATAAGGCCAGGAGCACCATAGGCTAAAAGCCAAGGCAACCATCCAAAATCCGGCTTTCTTTCCGTCACCCATAACACCTCCAAGAGCGTTTAAGAAACTATGTGGTGAACTACCCAAACCTCCTTCTAAGAAGGCTAACTCCCTTTGTTTAGCTTAATAATAACAGTTTTGCATAATTTTGCAATTCAAAAAACCATAATAATTCACAATACTTAGCATATTTTTAATTTTGTTGATATTATTTGTAGTTGCTCGATTTATCGAGCTATCAAAAGCCTGATAAATCAGGCAACTACACTTAGGGTTGTCAACTGTTATATAAAACCGCCCCTATATTCAAGGGGCGGTTTTATATTTTTTATTATTTTTAGGTGAATATCAACTTCATTAAACCTTTTCTCTTTTTTAAAGCCACGAACGCGGCGGTGAACATTCCGGCGAAAGTAAAGCCCATAGTTTCCACACCGGTTTTAGGGGCAACAAAAGCTCCCAAGACTTGCGGCGCGTTAATGCGGATTGCAACGGTATTGCCGTAAGTGTTGCTCATGCTGTAGCTAAGGTTTGGGGCCAGGGAAAACTTTACCCTGACTTTAAAGCTCCTGGAAACACTGCCGCCCGCCGGGACTGTAATGCCCGGATAGTTAATAGTGTTGCCGCCCAAACTGCCGCCGCCGTTGTCCACCATGTCCGCGTAAGGCAGGACCTGGGACAAATCATCGGTAATGATGAAATTATTCGCCGGCGTGTTGCCGTTATTGGCCACGGTTAAAGTGTAGGTAATAAAATCCTCGCGTGAAGCATTGACAGTTGTGGCGTCCGCGTTTTTTGTTTCGTTAACCGCGCGCTTGCTGTAAGTAAGGCCAACATTACCGCCCAAAACATTAGGCTGGTAAGCCGCCTGGGAATAGTAGCTGGTTTGGGAATAATTGGGCTGCTGGTAATTATAGCTGTAGGTATTGACATTGTTGCAGGAATTATTTACACAATTGTTGTTGGTGTTGGTAACAGTGTTGTTATTGCCGTTGATGTTATTTTGGTTGCTCTGGTTGCTGCTATTATTACCGCTGTTGCCGCCCTGGTTGTTGGTGTTGTTATTGTTATTGCAGGAATTGGAACTGTTGTTGCAGCTGCCGTTGCCGGCAGGGATAGAGGCAGGAGGACTGATGAAAATATTACAATCCGCTACCCGACCATCAGAGCTGGTTACAGTCACCAACTTACTGCCGGACCCCTGAAAGCGCACTGCAAAAGAAGCAGGCCTGTTGAGGAAAGTATCCGTACTGGTTTTCCAGGTAAAGGGAGCTGTCCCGTTAGAAGCTGTAAATATGACTTCTTCGTCAATATTTGCGGTCGGGGCGTTAGTGCAGATGAGCTGGCCGGGATTGCCCGGAGTTACAACCTGGACTAAAGTTAACAGCCTGCCGCAGCTGCTGGCATCATACATCCTAAAGACGTAGGTAGTACCCGCGGCCAAGCCGGTAACATTCACACTGCCGCCGGCAGAGCCCACAGTTAAAACGGTTTCGGAGCCGCCGGAAATAATTTGGGCAATCCTAATTTGGTTACTGCCGCTGGATGACCAGGTTAAAGTTGTAGAGTAAGTAGAGCCGTTTCTGGTTAAGGCCGAGGCAGTTAAGACCGCGGCGGTATTGACAACGCAGGCGGCGGAATTAACCGTTAGGCTACAATTGGCATTTTGCCCGTCGCCGCTGGAAACCCTGGCCGTAAAATTGCCGGCTGTGTTAAATATAGAATCAAAGTTTTGCAGGCTGGAAGACCTGACAGAACCGCCGTCAACCGTCCAGCTGTAGTTGCCATCGCCGCCGCCCACAGCAAAGTTAACCGTGGTGCCGACAGGAACCGAAGTAGCAGGTTTGACAACGCAGAATAAGGTGGCGCGGGTTGGAGGATTGCCCGCCGGAGGATTGACCACCAGGCTACAATTGGCATTTTGCCCGTCGCCGCTGGAAACCCTGGCCGTAAAATTGCCGGCTGTGTTAAATATAGAATCAAAGTTTTGCAGGCTGGAAGACCTGACAGAACCGCCGTCAACCG
>JAHFJJ010000004.1:0-26703 GCA_023245895.1 Candidatus Doudnabacteria bacterium | reverse complement strand
AGGCTACAATTGGCATTTTGCCCGTCGCCGCTGGAAACCCTGGCCGTAAAATTGCCGGCTGTGTTAAATATAGAATCAAAGTTTTGCAGGCTGGAAGACCTGACAGAACCGCCGTCAACCGTCCAGCTGTAGTTGCCATCGCCGCCGCCCACAGCAAAGTTAACCGTGGTGCCGACAGGAACCGAAGTAGCAGGTTTGACAACGCAGAATAAGGTGGCGGGCTGGGTGGGAGCAGCTACAACATCCAAAACTATATAAATAAAACGCACATAAGGAAAACACGCGCGCTGGTCAGGCAGCGAGGTGTTCTTGTTTACAATATTGCCAAATTCACCGGCGTAAGAAGTTCCTTCAAACCATTGGCCGGTGTCGGAGTTGACTTGTAATCTTGAACCGTCGTTGGTTAATACGTTGACGCTTCCCGAAAGGGAGTTGGAAGCGTTAGCCGCGCTCACAGAAGCCGAAACGCCGTGGGAAGAACCGGCGGCCAAGCCGGCCGTGGTATTTAACTGCATGCCGGTCATGGCAGGGGCGTCTAAAGCCGCGCCGTTGTCTATGTAAAGCACAATTTCAACCTGGTCTCCGGCCTGGGCCTGGACTGAACCGGTTTTAAAACCGCTTTTAGCGCCATTATGCAAAACCTGGGCGCGCATAAAAGCGTAATCGTTACAACCGCCGGCGGTATTGGAAATTGGATAGGGGTTAAAGACCGGCGTCTGGGAATTGGTACAGTTTGTATTATCCGCCAGCGAGACGCTGTCTTTTCTTGGCGCAATTATAAGAACGACAAAAAGAACCAAAGCCAAAAGGCCGGCTATCTTTAAATTGCTGAACTTAAAAATTGATTTTACGATGTTTATCATATTAGTGTTAGTTCTGGTTATTATAAAATTAACCTATAATTATATTACTTTTTTAGTACTTTGTCAAGGATAATATACAATTTATGCCTTATTTAAAGGCTAAAATAAATTTCTACTTGTTATCAAGCCTTATCCTCATAAATATTAACGCTCTAACAAATTTTCTGTTACTCAAGAGCCTTTTTAGTAATTTATCGAATTTTTGATAAATTAGCAGAAGGCACTTTAGTTAAGTTGGGAAGGCAGATGGTTTTTAAGCATCTGCCTTCACCTAAGTACGAATCGCGATCTACTTTCTGCCCGGGGTTTCCGGCAGTCCCGCGGCGCATCCGCCGCAGGCTCCAGCAGGTCCAGCAGGTCCGGGAGACCCTGTGGCTCCCGGAGCTCCGGTGTCGCCCTTATCTCCCTTGTCTCCTTTTCCGGAGCCCTTTAGGAGATCGTAAGCGACTGCGCCGCCGAGTCCGAGAATCGCGCCCCACATGAGCTTGTGGCCTTTGTCTTTTCCCTTTTCTCCTTGGACTCCTCGTGGACCCTGAGGCCCTTCCTTCCCTTCAGGCCCTTGGTCACCGCGATCTCCCTTTTCGCCTTGGAGACCGCGCTCACCACGTTCGCCGGTTTCGCCACGGTCTCCGCGATCTCCCTTTTCGCCTTGGTCACCCGCAGGGCCTTGCGGACCTGTGGGCAGGGGAAGCTCGACGGCTTCGTGGATATTGTTATCGCAACGGGCGTCCCGAACGGGAATATTGTCGGGTCCAAAAAGCAGAGGGACATTAGCCGCGATAATCATCCACGGCTCTTTTATGGGCGTCTCTTTTCTGGCGTCCTCTTGGACGCACCAAGCAACAGGCGAGCCTTTGGCGTTCCTATTCATATCCTTGGGAGACTTGAGATTTTTGGGATCCGGTTGGTAAAACCGGAAGTGCTCCGGTCCCGCCGCGTACGCGTCCATGCAGTCCTGGAGGCTGTTAAAAAACATCCCATGGACGAATGGCTCGGTTCGTACCTGCGGGTTGGCCATGGCCGGCGCAGGCAAAAGACCTACAAGCAACGCGACGGACAAAAATCCGGCGAGCAACTGTTGCACAGTACAACGATTCGTTTTCACTTTCTTCCTCCGTTTTTCTTTTCAAATATTTCTGTTTTTGATTTTTGCTACCTTGCGGAAAGCAGCTACTATTCCCGCGCTCATCCGCCGGGTACTAGCTTGCCCCGAAATTTATTTTCGGGGCAAAAACTACCTGGCAAATTAATTTTAATTATATTCTCTACTTGGATAGAACGCGGCCGCGTTCTATCCAAGTATCTTATTTCTCAATCTGTGTAAGTTCCCCAAACACCACCAGCCTTTTAGCTGTTGAGCCAACCGGCCAGCAGGTGGACAAGGCCACTGTGGACTTGCCGGTATTTTGGTATTGTTCTGGATCTGTTGGAGAATATTGCTTCCTGCCTGTTACCACATAGTGGAAAATAGCATCTTTGCCGTTTTTTTGCACTACAGTAATTTTAAACGAGGCATTATCGGCCAGGTTGTTCAGGTAGGTAAATACGTGATTGTAATCGCCTTTCGCCCAGGTATAGTTACTGCTGTGGCCGGAAATATAAGTGGTGCCAATGTCGCCCGGCACCGCGGTTCCCGGGTAATGGATTACGCCAATCTGTAAATCTTTGTCGAAATTTTTTGGGTCAGTACTCCAGATAATCGGCGCGTTGACTTTCAAGTCTGGAATTTCCAGGCGGCCCGCAATATCTGTATTAACTTCAATACTGTTGCCTAAGGCTCTGCCGGAAGATGGCACGAAAGGCGAACCGGTTTGCGGTGCGGCAACAACTAAGCCGGCAGGGGCAATAAAGTCGCCCCTGGTGCTTATGGAAGCCCCGGCCACTTCGGCCGGATGCCTTAAGTTATTTAAGGCCAGCTTGTTGCTGACGATTTCCATATCCACATACTGGGCCAGCATTGTTTTTTGCTTATCACTTAAAGCAACGCCGGTTAAAGGGTCAATACCCATGGCAACCGTCTGGCTGTCGGGCATGCCCAGCCCCAAAGTATCGTAAGATTTAGGGTTAAGGTTTAACAGGTATTTTTGGAAGTTGGAAAGCCCGTTGCCGGAGTTGTCGTTTTCCGGGTCCAAAAGCCTGTCGTCTGAAACATGGTAATAAAAACCTTTCATCCAGGCTTGGTAAGCGGCCAAGTCCTGTTTTTCCAACTGCTGTAAAGCGGTTTCTTTGGGCGTGGAAACTTTGGGCGTGGATTTAAACAAAGAGCCGAAGTCCAGGCCGGTAAAAAAGAAGTAGTACAAAAATAATCCCACCGTAAAAATCGCCGCGTAAGGCGCTATGGCCTTGCCAATTTTTACAAAAGCCGGCTGATGGGCTTTTTGTTCTTCTAAGGTTTCCGGCTTTTGGGCATGCTCAACAACCCCCGGATCGCTTGCATGGGCTTCTGGTCCGTGAGCCTGATTGTTAGCATCTGCTTCCCCAACAGGCAAACCCGCCGGAGCATGGTTGTCTTTCGGGGTAAAGCTGCCCAAAGGCAAATCCTTGTCCGGGTGGATGCCCAGCATTTTGGCGACTTCGCCGGTGCTAACCGGGTATTTTTTTATTGGGATATCTTGGGTCATTTGAATAAACTATAATAATGACTTAACTAGATATATTAACATAAATAATACTATTTGTCAAGTCCCTAAGAAAATGCTAAAATAGGCTTACTTTATATGGAAAACCAGGCAAAAACCAGAGAAAACCATCTTTTACTTAAAAACCCACTTTTATGGGCTGTTATTTGTTTGTTTTTAGCCGGCAAAGTGATTATAGCCCTGCTTTTGCCGCCAAAGAACATAACGCTGGCTTCTGACTTAAGTCCGGATAATATTTTAATATCCGTTAATGAACAACGCAGTTTAAGAAATTTGGTTACATTAAACACGAATTTTAGATTGAGCCAGGCCGCCCAAAGCAAGGCGGACGACATGCAGGCCCGCCATTATTTCGCCCATGTCGACCCGGATGGCAAGTATATTTGGGATAAGATTACTGCCGAAGGTTATACTCCCTATGTCCAGCTGGGAGAAAACCTGGCCGTGGAATTTTACGACACGGAAAGTTTAATGTCGGCCTGGATGAACAGCCCGACCCACCGCGCCAACATTTTACAGGAAGGCTTCCGCGACCAAGGCATGGGCTTGGCCTTTGGTGATATTAACACGGGCCAATACCACTCGGCCATTGCAAATACTTTTGGAACCCAGGCCGCCGCCCCAAACAAACCGGCGAGTCCGCCGCCTGCACCAAAACCTTCTACTCCGCCGCCGGCTCCCAAGCCAAAGCCAACACCCACTCCCCCGCCTGCGCCAAAACCCACCCCGGCTCCCGTGCCTGCCCCTGTTCCGCCGCCGGCGGCTACATCCCCTTCCCCGGCCCCAACACCTGCGCCAGCAGCCAAACCTTTAGCCAGTCCAATAATGCCTCGTGCGGGAGAAAGCCTGCCTGAAAATCCCGATTCCAACTTTGCCTTGCACCAGCCTACGGTTCTTGCGCCTTCCCCGGCGCCGGTTCCGCCTGTGCCAACTCCCCCGCCGCCGGCTTCAAGCCCGGCTATAGTTGGCGCTCGCCCGACAGAAGTCCCCGGCGGGTACCAGGCCAACCGCTTGTTAATTTTAGTCTGTGGCATTGGCTTACTGCTTGTAATCCTTTCCGACTTAAAGCGGCTAATTGAACAAAAGTTCGCCTCTTTGGACAAAAAAACCAACAACCTTGCCCTCCTGCTAATTTCTTTGCTGGTTGTGGCTTATATGTACTTTATTTAACCAACCCTCTCCATGTGTCATCCCGACCGTCCGCCTAGGCGGAGCATCCGAGGAGTGTGTGCTAGGCGAAGCCCTGAGCGAAGCCAAAGGGGATCCCTTGCATTTGGTAATTATCAAAATGAAGGGATTCCTCGGCTCAGATGCATTCGCTCGGAATGACACACTTATTAAAACCCCTCGCTATCAACGAGGGGTTTTAATAACAAGGCTTAATTAAATTTTATTCCGGAAATTTCCAGTTTGTACTCACAGCCGTTAAACAGCTTTGCCCTAAAGTTAGTAACCGAAACCAGCATGGCCGCGACAATCAGGCTTATAATAAAAATCTCCCAAAAAGCCCTCCAAGTCAACAAATGGTCCAGGTGGTAATGGAATGTGCCCCAAAGCAAATTGTAGCAGGCCGTTAAAAAAACCGCGGCCGTAAAATAATTATAGCCCCAAAAAATTACCACCAGGTAGCTCAAAACAGACATTGCGCAGGAAATGAGCAGTGTAATTATTAAATTTTTATAGGTAATAAGCCTGTGCTGGAAAAGCGCCTGGTAAATTAGCAAAAATGTCAGCGGCAGGACCGCGGCGGCAACATAAAATTCGCTTAAGCAATTGCTGCGCACCAGCCCCAGCACCGCGCCGTAAACCAAAACCGACGCGTAAATTTTAACCACGGATAAAATTACAAAAATATCCCTGTCCACCGCGTTGTTGCGGCGCGAAAAAATTTCCTTCAAATAAAAATAATTTACAAAAAAAGCAACGCTGGAAAGCACGACAATTATTTGCTGGATTTTTGGAAAGCCGAAATTCAGGTAAAAGGCAACCAGGCTCCCCCAGTAAATTAGTCCTGGTAAAATAAGGTAACGCAGCCATTGCCTGAGGAATCTACCGCTCCAAAGATAGCCAAACCGGCGTTTTATGGCAGAAAGTGTAGCCGTTGAATTCTTAAGGTCTTTGTTGTGCAGGTCATAAAGCAAGGCTACCTGCAAAATATAAAAAAAGCCGACGTAAAAAGCCGTCCTAAAAAAAGCCTCGGGCTGGTTTAAGTTTAAAATCGCAATAAGCCCTTCAAAGGTGAGTACCACCACCAGGGCATGTGCCACTGCGTATATGGTTTTATGGGTTTTTTGGGTCATGTTTGTAGGGTTCGCAAATATACAAATTTTAACAAATATACAAATCTTCGGAACTTCAGTATTTGTATATTTGTGTTGATTTGTATATTTGAGATTACTACGTAATTTTCTTCCTCGCCAATTCCCCCGCCTTAAACAGCGACTCAAAAGTCCCCGCGTCTATCCATTCGCCTTTTACTATATCGACTTTTAATTCACCCTGTTTTAAGTACCAGTTATGGAGGTCCGTAATTTCCAGCTCGCCGCGCGCCGAGGGTTTAACTTTTTTGGCTACTGATATTACCCGGTTATCATACAAATATAAGCCTGTTATGGCAAAGTTGGACAAAAACTGCTTTGGCTTTTCTTCTATTTGGACTGCCTTCATATTAACATCGAATTTAACAACGCCAAAACGTTCGGGGTCCGGAACTTCCTTGGCAAAAACCTGGCCGCCTGTTTTAAAATCCTTGATTGCCTTTGTTAATGGATCCTCCCCGCCTGAGGCGGGTTCGCCTTCGGCGAAAAAAATATTGTCGCCCAAAATCATGCAGACGCAATCCCTGCCTATAAAGTTTTCGCCGATTATAAAAGCTTGAGCAAGGCCTTCGGGCTTGTCCTGGATTTCATAAGTAAAGCGCGCGCCGAACTCCGAGCCGCTTCCTAACAGCTTGATGTAATCGTCCGAGTGCTCGGGCGAAACTATTATTAAAATATCTTTTATTCCGGCTTTAAGCAAAGTTTCCAGCGGGTAAAAAATCATCGGCTTGTTGTAAACCGGCAAAAGCTGTTTGCTGGTAACTTTGGTCAGCGGATACAGCCTGGTGCCGCTGCCGCCGGAGAGGATTATGCCTTTCATAGAATGGAATTAGGAATTAGGAATTAGGAATTAGGATGCCCCTGATTCATAATTCATACTTCCTGATTCAAGCCTTAAGCTTTTTCCACCATCCTTCATTCTCCTTATACCATTCTATCGTTTTTCCAAGCGATTCATCAAGTTTATACTTGGGTTGCCAGCCGAGTTCTTTGCTTATTTTGCTGTGATCAAGGGCGTATTTCTGGTCATGCCCGGGGCGGTCAGCAATGAATTCAATTTGGTCTTCTCCTAGATTCATCAGCTTTAAAATCTTTTTTACGACTTCAAGATTAGATAATTCTTGGTTATCCGGCCCAATAAAATAAGTTTCGCCTATTTTGCCTTTTTCCAAAATTGCTTCTATGCCACTGCAGTGGTCTTCCACAAAAAGCCATTCGCGGATTTGGTTGCCGGGTTTGTAGATTGGCACTTTTTTGCCTTCAAGTAAATTTGTTATTGCGAGCGGAACCAACTTTTCAGGGAACATAAATGGGCCAATGTTGTTGGCGCAGTTGCTGATTGTAACTGGCAGGCCGTAAGTGTGGTAGTAAGCGCGTACCAGGTGATCAGACGCCGCTTTACTCGCGGAATAAGGGCTGCGGGGGTTATAAGGTGTTTGCTCGTTCCATTTTTCCGATGAGTCCAAAGGCAAACTGCCAAAGACTTCGTCCGTGGAAACATGGTGGAATTTTTTAACTTGATGTTTTTTTACCGCCTCCAGCAAAACCTGCGTACCCAGAACATTTGTTCTGACAAAAACTTCCGGCCCACTTATAGAACGGTCAACATGGGTTTCGGCGGCAAAATGGACAACAGCATCAACCCCGGCCATTGCTTTGTCTACAGTTGGTGCGTCGCAAATATCGCCCTTAATAAATTCAATTTTTTCCTTAACGCTTTCCAAATTTTCCAAATTGCCGGCATAAGTTAATTTATCCAACACGACAATTTTGTCCTGCGGATGGTGTTTAAACCAATAATGCACAAAGTTGGAGCCAATAAACCCTGCTCCGCCGGTAATAAGTAATTTCATAATTGATAATTAATAATTTATAACTGCGGCACATTTACCAAGCCTGATTGTAAGTGTCATCAATTATAAATTAACAATTATTAATTATTTCAGCTCTCCCGCCACCAAATTTAAATTCACCGCTTGATTTTTACGTGTAACTATTATGGTTAATTTATCCCCTGGTTTATATTTTTCTAAAATCTCCTCGAGCGTAGAATTCTCGTTAATGGGATGGCTGTCTACGGCGCTAATTAAGTCGCCGGCCACAAGGCCTGCTTTTTGAACAGGCGAGCCGGGAGCAACTTGTAAAACTTTCGCGCCTTGTAGCGAATTTGTTAGTGATGCTTCATTTTTTGTAATGATTGAATAATTAAAGCCAAAGCTCGGCCGGCTAATTTTTTGCTGGTTATTAAAATACAACCCCGCTGCCTGCTTTAAAACATCGGAAGAAACTATTTCATCGCCGTTCCAGATGCCGACAATGTCGCCATTTGTATTTACCACCGCTTCCCCGTTGGCCAGAGGCTGGCCGGCCGCGGCGCCAAAACCTCGGCCGGGGTAATCGCTTTTGAAAGTTCGCCCTGCAACATCGCTTTCGGAAAAATTTACATCTTCCGCAAAAATCCTATTGTAATAATTTTGCAATGAATTCTGGACAAAAATAACTTTATCGCCTGCGGATAAATCTTTAGAGCCGGCCAAATTAGCTACCGGGACATTATCTAAATCGGCTTTGAAAAAAACCAGCGAGGTTGCGGGATCCAGAGAGGTCCGGGTAACTCTTGTCTGCCGCCCGTCATTCAAAACCACATAAAAAGCGTTGTTGTTGTGAAAACTGCTTTCTGCTGTCACAAAGCTGCCGTCGGAAGTTAAATTAACAGCCGAATGGACAGCCAAAAGGCTTCCGGTCATCCGGCTAATTTCAACCAAAGTACTGATTTTAGATTTTACTGAACCGGCGGCCTGCAGAACATCGCCGCTGCCCTCAACGCGCACGGTCTCGCGGTTATTAATTACAATCGGCGCCTGCGGACTCAAAATTTGCCATCGGTTAAGCAGAGGCCAGGTGGAAAGTTTGGCGGCTAAGAAGCGCCCCGGAAAAATATTGAACAGCCAGCCAGTTAAGACCGCGGCGGCAATAATACTGCCAATTTGGCTTTTTTTCATAATGATGCTAAAAAATTACTGTAAAATTCTCCAGGGGGTGGCGGCCAGGGCAATCACGCTAGTGGCAGCCATTAAAAGGAAATGGAACTGGATTTTTTTAAAATTTAAAATATGGAACAGGAAATAATAATTCAGAATTAAACAAAAATAAAAAAAGTTAAACAGGAAAACTGCCAGGACGCTAAAGTGGAAATGCAAAAAATTCAGGGACCAAAAAAGTTCGGCGCAAAAAAGGCCAATGGCCACGGAGCCCGCTAACTTAACTTTGTTGGATTGGGGAATAAATTCGTAAAAAGACCTGGCCAAAAGGCCGGAGCCAAAAAATATCCCGGCCAAATACCAGGGGCCATAGGCTGGCGAATAGTAGTAGCCCGCGAACAGGGCAAAAAATATCCCAAAGGCTATAAATAAAGTTTCGTTGAGCAAAATATTTTCCGCCTGGTTGCCCAACAGCATTTCAAAAACGGCAATCACGGCCACGCATGAAATAAGAAACAGGCCCCGAAAAAATTCCGAAGGAATAACTAAAAACAAGCCAAAGCCCGCGGCCAAAAGCAGTAAAGGTCTTAGCGCGGTCCAGAAATTATACTTTTGGATTTCCTTTAAATACCTGCGGTTATAAAAGTTAACAGCCGCGGCGTATAACAAAAAAGCAGGGAGAAGAAAACGGAAAACCGGCTCCGGCGTGGCGAACTTCTGCAAAATAATTAAAAATGCCAGGCCAATGCACAAACAAACTAATTTATGTCTTTTTACCATATCTTTTAATCCATAATAATACCAAGGCCGAGCAGACAGCCATCGGCAAGGCGACATAGGCATTTAGCCTGAAGCCGTAGATAAAGGTGCTGTCAGTTCTTATAAATTCAAGCACAAACCTCAACGTATTATACAATAAAAGATAGGAAAAGAAAAGCGAGCCGCCACTTGCAAAACCTTTACTTTCAGACAAATCGGGAGTTGTGGCGGCGAAGTCCCGCACCGAAGGCCAAGGGTTTTGATTTTCTGAGTTTGGCCTTCTGGTGCGGGAACCAATCCAAAGCAAAAAAATCAAAATTACTAAATTTCCGGCGGCTTCGTAAAGGAAAAACGGATGGAAAAAACTAAAGGTTTGATATTGCTCGGGCCGAAATTGCGGCGGCACAAACATTTTCCAGGGTAAATTCGTGGGGTAACCAAAGGCTTCGTAGTTAAATAAATTTCCGAAGCGGCCGATTATTTGGCCAAGAATAAGGGAGGGGGTGAGCCAATCCAGCAGAGTGCTAAGTGCTAAGTGCTTAGTGCTAAGGAGCTGCAAAATCCACAAAGTTAATAGGCCGCCCAAAATTGCGCCGAAAATGGAGAGGCCGCCGTTCCAGACTTTTAAGATCTCCGATGGATAAAAAGCATAGTATGAAAAATGCGACAGAACATGGTAAGCGCGGGCGCCGACAAACCCTCCAATAATTAGCCAGAAAATTATATCCTCGGCTCTTTTAGGGTCTATATCGTATTTGGATGCTCGTTTGATTGCGACAAAAAAAGCAGCGGCTACGGCAAGCGCCATAACAATTCCGTAATAGTGGATGGTTAGCGGGCCAATGGAAAAATATTGTGGCAGGATGATTTGGCCGGAAAAAACCCTGGAGAGTAAAAAAAACAACGATGCAAAAATAAGCAAAATTAGGGCATATTTCGCTTTTCCATAATTCATAATTCAAAATTCCTAATTCTAAAAAAGCGCCGCTTGGTGCATAACTCCGGCCCTCGGCACCGCATCCGCAATTTTTAAAGCTATTTCTTTTGTCTTAAAAAAATCCTTGTATAAAATTTTGGCGTTCTTTAATGCGTAGTCATAAACCTGTTTGGTAATTTTTACGTCATCCAAACAATATTTTTTAAGCAAATCCATGCGCCCGTTCTGGTAATATAAAATCGCCTCAAGGCCCGAGCCGCTCTTGCCGCTGCCCAAAGTACCTTGTGCTACCGTTTCTAACTTTATACGATGCCCCAGCACTTTCCCTATTTCTTCCAGTAGGTCCAAATATGGGACTTCAAAAATATTAAAATTCAAATACGGCTGTATAACCTCAAAGTCAAAGTCTTTAATGTTGTAGCCGATTATCTGGTCAGCTGTCTGTAAAATTGGCGAAAGCTTTGCCAATTCATGCTCTTCAAAAGATAAATATTTATCGGTTGAATAATCGTAAATGCACGCCACGCTGACTTTTAACAAATGGTTCTTTCCCCTGCCGCCGACGTCCTGGAAAGATTTCTGGGTCTCCAAATCTAAAACTATTTTTTTAAGCATTGATTTTATTTCTAAGTGTAGTTGCCCCATTTATGGGGCTTATTAGCTCAACGAACCGAGCAGCTACATCCAGTATAGAAAACTTTTCCAAAAATTGCCAGGCCAGCTAACGCATAAAAATAAAAGAACCGGCAAGCCGTGAGGCGCTGCCGGTTCTTCCGCGATTCTTTTCAATCCTCCTGTCTTACTTTACTTCTTTTTCACCGTTTCCAGTTGGTGGCCCGTGAGATGCGGACTCGCCTCTTCTGCCGGCCCGGTTTTCGTGAGGTTACGGATTTCCAACACCAAGTAGGTCTTGGTGTTGACAGGATCCGCGTACCGCATGTAAACCTGGTCGCCGGAGTGCAAGTTTAGCACCGCCTCATTCAAGGGGTTTCCCAGGTAGTCCACGGGGACCGCGAACAAGCCCTGCTGACCCTGAATGTTCAAGAGAAAGTCGGTACTGCCTTCAATCACCAGCTGTTGCACCTTCTCCACCATACCGCTTGTTTCCTTGATTTCCTCGACATTTGAGCCGACCCGCTGGGTACGGGACAGAATGAGCCAGCGTTCGTATTTCGTGAACGCTTCGTGTTTGCTCGTGGCCCACTGCACATGCGAGGGCATGTGGTCATAGTTAGCCTGGATTAACACCGTGCCGCAGTACAAAGAACGGTACCGGGCGCCGGCGTCATCGTACGCGGGTCGGGCAAGTTCGCCCTGCCAGGTTGCGACCCCATAAATGGTATGCAAGGTCAAATCTTCGACCTCAAAATCCCATCTATGCGTAGCCTGCAAAATGGCATTCATGGCCGACGACTTAGTGGCCATGGCGTACTTACCCTGGGTATCGTGAAGAGTGGCCGTGCCGGTCTGGGGATCTATGACCATGACGCCAATGAGCGCATCATCTTTCTGAACTGAAGTGATGTAGCCGACGAACACAATGTTATCGTTCGCCTCGTTCATAACCTCGTCCAAATGTCCACCGTCGAGCTGGAAATCATCCAACGTGCTGGTCTTGCCGTAGTTGTCAGGGTTGTAACCCCAAGCGGCAATCCAGTCCCTTATCACGTTGGGCGAGTAGACCTGGTCAATCCATTTGGGAATGGCCGGGTCTCTTTCGTTTGCCGACGTGGTTGGATCATCCAGGTTGTACTTCTTCATCCCGGACTCGTCTGTGGTCTGGGCGTCAACAACCAGCAGATACTCCGGCCATTCCAGACTGCCGTAACTCAAATTCGCGCAGTTGTCGATTTTGTTGTAGCTGACCGTAAAAAATGGCCGCCACTTGTCGTCGACTTCCAGCGTGGGCCTGTCAATTTTGTTGCAACTCAAGGCAGTGCTATAGCCTCGGTTCCTTAGGTGCCGGTAAATGTTGTTGTCGTCCCAGCTGCTGGATTGGTCAGAAAAACGCAAGATGATGTGGTACTGCTTGCCATCATCATCTTTGGTCCGAACCCATGCAGGCAAGGTGTTGTCCTCGCCGTCCACGACCGCTATGGCCGGGATTTGCTTGTTGGTCTGCTCGTAAGCGGCCCGCGAGGAACCCTTGAGATAATCGAGGAACCCCACGTAGTACAGGTGCCCGTTGACAACCTGCGACGTCACTACAGGGCCTTTCTCGCCTTCCTGCTCGTCATGTTCTGCGAGTTGAAAAACGCTGGAAAGTTTGTAGCCGACTTGGTCGTTGTACGATTGCAGGGCCTGATTGATTTTGGCCACTGCCACCATATGCGACACATTGCTTATGTGGGTATTGGTCGTTCCAATACTGGCACCGGGCTTTGCTTGGCTAACCTTGAGGAATGACTTCCACTTTTTACGGTTGGCCAAGCTTGGGCTTCCGGCTTCCGACTTCCATGTGGTGTTGCACGCCGAAAGCAAAGTCAAGGCTCCGAGCAAAATCAGAATCAAACGTATGTAGCGTTTCATGAGTACCTCCTGTCGGCAAATTTTCACTTTGTTTTCATCTTGCTGGAATCCACGGCAGCCAAGCGGCCGTCGGGCAGGAACAGAAATACTTTTGGATTGTAGCCCTCAAACAAGAAAGCCTGGCCTTTGTTGACAACAAACCGCTTGCCGGTTTGGCTGTCAAAAACCATTTGGCCGCTGTCGTTTGGATGCGGGTTAACCACTCTCTCCGTAAATGCCAGCGGCGTAAAGACCGAGGCATCAGCCGTTTTTTCGGCAGAATATTTGACCGATCCCGTATCGGAAAGCATTGCGATATTCCGGAAGCCCGGGTCGTTGACCTTGGCAATAACTGTGCCTCGGTCATTCCACGGGCCGAAGTCCGTTTCCTGCTGGTCCGCAACCTGGGGTTGGAATACAACTTTAGCATCAGGTTGGGGCGCGGCAGCCGGCTTAGGCAACTCGTACATGTGATAGACGCCGATTAGGCTCACCACCGTTACTGTCGCCACCAAGGCGTTGATTGTGATGATGCTGACGAAGACGCCGTAAAACAGCGCCCACATAAACACTAGCGCGGTTTCAACATCAACGTAGTCGAAATCCGACAGCGCCGCTTTGGCACCACCCACCTGAAGGCGGATGTTGTTGACCTGCCGGTGCATTGCCGCGCGATTTTCGGCTACGGTGGCCCTAAAAGATGGCACAAGGACAACCTTAAACAGGTAAGCAATATGGCGGCCAATGAGCCGCCAAATGTTACAGACATTCTCCCACGGGTTGAAGTTTGGCCGGCGCTGGACCACTCGTCCCCAGGCATACCGAAATAAGCCCAGGACAATGTCGATGGCCGTTAGGACAACGGCCACGATTACGCCAAGAAAAAACCCAATCTCCATGGCCAGCTTTTTGAAGCTGAACCCGGAGTTTTCCGTTTCGTTGGTACTCATACTGAATCTGTGCCTCCTTTGTTTGTTGCTCTTAAGAACAATTAGAACTTTTGCAACTTAATATAATACCCTAAAAACAGCATTTTGTCAAATGCTGTTTTTATTTATAAAATTGACAAAAAACTTTTTTTACTGTTTAATACCATGTCAGGCGCGAATCTGGGCGTTTGAAGTTCTTATACAATCGATTTAGTAAAAGTTTACAGGAAACGTTTCCAAACAATCCGAACAAACAAAAGGAGCGACCATGACCGAACCCAAGTCAGTCATAGCAAGCGGAACAAGCAACCTGATTGCGTCAGCAAACGCAGCTACCATAGTCCCAATCAAGCCAGAAATCAACGATGCGGCAGAAGTTGACGCGATTGATGCTTCTGCCAACCAAATGATCGAGTTGCTCAAAGACTCAGGCAGCGGACTGAGAGCTGTTGCCAAGGTCGGCAACATCGGTGCGGACACCCAAATCCAGCTGTCAGGCAAATCCCAACTTCTGCAAAACAGGCTCAAACCGTTGTTCACAGGGACAGGCCTTCAGCAGGAGGGCGACCTTTACAAAGGGCTACAAAATTTGCGCCGGGAAGTTGATCTCATCAACCCAAAAGTCCTAATTCAACGCCGGCAGGGCGGCTGGGTCGGCAAAGCGCTGAGCATGGTCCCCGGTATCGGCAAAGTGCTCGGCGACATTGCAGTTCAGTACGACAGCGCGCAACAGGTAATCGACGCCATCATCAATGGCCTCATTGCAGCCAAAGGGGCATTGCTTGCCGACAACGAAGAACTGGCGGAAATTTCCGAAAAGGTCGACGTTTGGATTCCGGAAATTCAAAGGAAGGCCTACCTGGCGGAACTGGTTTTTACCAAGCTGCGCGAAGTGCAGGACTCTGAGCTTTCTCTTCGCTCACGCGAAGCCAAAGCTGCACTTATGGACCGGCTCATTAACCGAATCCAGGACCTCAGGACCATGGAAGCCATGTTCAAGATGCTGGGGGTCACAATCCAGACGACTTTCAACGGCAACAACGACCTGTCCGACACCATTGACCGCGCCGCCACCATCACACGAGGCCTTTTGGTAGTAGGCCTTTCCAATGCCCAGGCGCTCGCCCGGCAAAAACGCACCATCAAGGTCGTCCAGCAGAACAAAGCTTCCAACGAACAGCTTGTTGTAGCCATCGCCGAAGTTGCGGGTATGGGAGCGGTTGAAATTGCCAAACTCATGAATGACCCGGCAATCTCAATCACGGCCATGCAGACGGCTCACGACACTATTGTGGGCTACCTGGATGAGGCGGACAAAATCAAGTCTGAACGACTTCAGAAAGCCGAGCAGGCTCTTCCGCAGCTGGCCACAATGTCCGAAAGCCTCGACAAACGGCTGCAGTCTCTGCGCGCTGTAGCGGAGCTTCCGGAAAACACAGAAAAATAACAAGGAGGGAATCAACCACAAAGGCTAAAGGCCACACCAAAAAAAGACCGCACCCCGCGAACTTTTGGAGGTGTGGTCTTTTTATTTGTCATTTAATGTAGCTTTTGATATAATTATATAAATTCTAACTGCCCTGCCGACCGTTTATCGGAAATAAGGTTTATGGCCCAAAAAATAGTGTTCGAGCCTGTCGAGAACCTATTTTTTTCCCACCGGTTAAGAAAAATATCTTCTCCACAAGGTCGAAGAATATTTTTCTTCTGACCAAAACCTTAAAGGGACAAATATATGCAAAGAACACTATCTTTAGAAACGCCTAAAAAAATTGGGCATGACGTCTCGGTTTCGGGTTGGGTTAATTCCCGACGCGACCATGGGGGCGTTATTTTTATTGATGTGCGCGACCACACGGGCATTGTCCAGCTTGCTATCCACCCTGATGCCACCGGCGCTTTTGCCGTGGCCGATAAATTGCGCGACGAATTTGTTATTACAGCTACCGGCAAAGTGATTGACAGGTCTCCGGAAACCATAAACAAAAACATTCCAACCGGCGCTATTGAAATTCTTACTTCTGAAATCTTACTTCTTAATTCTTCTAAACCCCTGCCTTTTCCCATTGCTTTTGCCGATGACCAAAATGTGGGCGAAGACATACGCTTAAAATACCGCTTCCTGGATTTGCGCCGCGAAAAAATGCAGAAAATGCTCGTTAAGCGCCACAAAATGATTAAATATATCCGCGACTGGATGGACGGGCAGGGATTTATAGAAATTACCACGCCAATTTTAACATCTTCCTCCCCCGAAGGCGCGCGCGACTTTTTGGTACCGTCGCGATTGCACCCCGGAAAATTTTACGCCTTACCGCAGGCGCCCCAACAATTTAAGCAACTGCTGATGGTTGGGGGCGTGCCAAAATACTTTCAGATTGCACCATGTTTTAGAGATGAAGATCCACGCGCTGACAGAAGTCCCGGCGAGTTCTATCAGTTAGATTTAGAAATTGCTTTTGCCGACCGCGACGAAACCGTATTCCAGGAACTGGAACCGCTGTTTATAAAACTCACCGAAGACTTTGCCGGAAAAAAATGCATGCAAAAACCTTTCCCCCGCCTCCCCTATTTGCAGGCCATGGAAGAATACGGAAGCGACAGGCCGGACTTAAGGTTTGGAATGAAGATGGTTGACCTGACAGATGACCTGCGCGATACCAAATTTAGTGTTTTTGGAAACGCGATTAAAAACGGAGGCGTTGTCAAAGCCATTTGTTGCCAGGGCGGAGCCAAACTTACCCGTTCACAGATTGATGAGCTGACTGAATTTGTAAAAAAAGAAGGCGCGGGCGGATTGGCTTATATTGTTCTGGACAACGTGAACTCTTCGTCCCCTCTCCCCCTGGGAGAGGGACAGGGTGAGGGTCACGCGGGTCTGCGCTCCCCCATTCTCAAATTCCTTTCGCCTGATGAAATTTCCGCAATCACTTCCAAAACCAACTCCGCTCAGGGCGATATTATTTTCTTTGGCGCTGACCAAAAAGATATTGTAAATAAAGTCTTAGGAAAACTGCGCGACAAGCTGGCCGATATTTTTGGCCTTAAAGACCCGGGGCTAATGGCCTGGGCGTGGATTACAGATTTCCCAATGTATGAACTCAACAAAGAAGGCAATCTGGATTTTATGCACAACCCGTTTTCAATGCCCCAGGGCGGTCTTAAGGCTTTAAACGAACAAGATCCGCTTACCATTCGCGCCTATCAATACGACATCATCGCAAATGGATTAGAGTTATCATCCGGCGCCATCCGCAACTACAATCCCGAAATAATGTATAAAGCTTTTGAACTGGTTGGCTACAGCAAAGAGGTCGTAGACGAAAAATTCGGCGCTATGATAAGAGCCTTTGAATACGGCGCTCCACCGCACGGTGGCTTTGCTCCGGGCATCGATCGTTTGCTGATGTTACTCGAAAACGAACCCAACATCCGCGAAGTTATAGCCTTCCCCAAAAACGGCTCTGCCGAAGACGTAATGATGGGCGCCCCGGGAACTGTGGAAGAAAAACAGCTGAAAGAACTACATATTAAGCTGGATTTACCAAAAAAGAAATGAATTTTAACTTAATTAAAAAATCTACTAAGTGGGCGTTATATGGGACTTTAATTTGGTTAATTTTTATAAGCAGCCTTGTATGGAAAGCCGGTGGGTTTAGAACTATTCTAAATGACCCCCGTGGATGGTCTCTTTTTTGGCAATGCATAGGAATAGGAGTCATTATTTTGATTTTATCAATTGTTATTTCTTGGATAATTGAAACAGTCAAAAAATGGACAAAATAAAAGTTTCACAATTTGAAGGGCCGCTGGATCTTTTGTTGTCGTTGATAGAGCAAAGGCAGTTAGACATTACCACCATTGCCCTGGCGGAAGTAACGGAGCAGTTTTTGCAGTATTTAAAACAGTTGGAAAAAATTGACCCAACATCTCTTGCTGATTATCTCTCTATCGCCGCAAAACTGCTAGTGATTAAATCCAAAGCGATTTTACCCACGCTGGAATTGGAGCAGGAAGAAGAAGACGCGGGGTTTGATTTGGAAGCCAAACTTTTGCTTTACAAACAATTTAAGGAGGTTGCCAAACATTTTAAACTATTAGATAACAAACGCAGACAAAGTTTTTTGCGCAACGTTACTTCCGAACAAAAAATTAGCTTTTATCCAGACCCCAACGTCTCCACAAAAGAGCTCCATAGCGCTATTTTAACAGTTTTACACGGCCTCAAAGAATTGGACTCCCTGCCCAAGGCCAAACTTAAAGAAGCAATTTCCATACAGGAAAAAATTGACCATTTAAGGAAGCAGCTAAGCGGAAAAATAGAAACCAACCTAAGCGAACTTTTAAAATCCGCAAAAAATAAAGGCGAAATTATAATAACTTTTTTAGCCTTGCTGGAACTCATAAAACAGAAAATTTTTGTCGCCGACCAGGAAGCTTTATTTGCGGATGTGATTATTAGGAAACATGATGGACATCTTAGCACTTAGCACTAATTACTTAGCACTCGTGTTATGAACAAAGCCTGGATAGGAGTAGCTTTTATAGTCTGTGGCATTGTATACGGCAGTCTGGCAATAGACGACGTGTATACTTATACTTTAGGCTGGCTGGTAGAAAACAAATGGATAAGCCCGCCGCCGGCCGGAGGTAACAATGACTTAAAAAGTATTTTCGGCAGGAAACCGACAATATTATTTTACGCCGGAATTTTAATAATTATAGGAATATTCGTTCTATGGAACAGGAACAATTAAAAGAGATATTACTCTCCCTGCTGTTTACTTCAGGCAGGCCGCTTAAAGCCAAATACTTTACCAAAATTTTGGAAGTTGAAGAGCAGGCCGTTAAAGCCGCGCTGGATGCCGCTTCTCTAGAAATGAAAGAAAAAGGCATTGTACTTTTAGAAAATAACGGCGAATACCAACTGGCAACCAACAGCAAATACTCGCCGCAGGTTAAAAATTTCCTTAATGCTGAACTGCGGGAAAAGCTTACCGATGCCACTGTGGAAGTTTTAGCTATTATCGCTTACCGACAACCCATTTCCAAAGCTGAAATAGAAGCCATTCGCGGAGTAAATTCCCAGTATTCCCTGCGCCACCTGCTTATGCGCGGGCTTATTGAAAAAGTAACCAACCCCAGCGACGCCAGAAGCTTCCTCTACCAAACTACCACCGAGTTTTTAATGCATATGGGCTTGAATTCAGTAAAAGACCTGCCTGAATTTGAAAAATTGGTAGACAAAATAAAACTGCCGCAAACCCCGGGTTTGCAACAGTCAGAAAGCGCACAGGAAACAATGTCCGAAGAAGCTCCAGAAGAACAAACTAAAACCGGAGGTCCGACCCAGGAACCAGAAGATTTGGCTGTAAAAGAGGATGTGGGAAATGAAGCGGAAGACGCTGACGACGAGAACGATGAAGATGATGAGTAACCTTATCTCTTACTACTATTTGGGCAGCTCTTCATAAGACTCCCTTGGACTGTAGGGAACTTCATGCCTCAGCTCCACCTTGGCGCAGCCCGCCGCCAAAAATGAGAGTAAAATAAAACTCAAAATAATTTTTCTCATAAATATTTCCTTACTGCAATACGAGAAAGTATTGCAGTATTAAATTTCTAAAATTTGTTTTGCCGATTTCTGCTTTATTTTTTTGGAAATTGCTTTATCGGCTGCATAAACCCCTGCTTGTAATACTGCTCCTAAAAGCGTCTTGTGACGTGATTTAACTTTTTGTCTAAAAGCATTTTCTAAATTTTTAGTCCTCTCTCTTTGAGCCTCTATCTTTTTATCCTCTATTCTTAATAGCCACTCATCTGCTTTCCTCAAACCGTCGCCTTTTTCAGACAGAACATTACTTATGGTAGCGATAGTATGCGCGGTAACTTTTAAATCCCTGGAAATATCTTCATACCTTTGTCCATTTATCAAGCGTCTAGCAATTTCCAACCTTTTAGCGAACATTTTATACTCAGTATGAGTAAAGATATCTTTGAACAATAATTTAATGCTTTCTTTAGAGTCCGCCAAGGTAAAAGCCGACCATAAGTTGTTAATATAAAGGCCAAAATCTTTGGGATCTAATTTTCTTCGCGATAGTTTTGACATTTTACTGCAATACGAGAAAGTATTATAGTGCCCTACCTAAATAGAAGGGCGGCGCCGAGGGCGCCGGGGTATTTTAGTTTTGAAACTAAAATTTTCGTTTGCCCTTTCCCGCCAGGAAAAAACTTTTTCATTTCTTTTTTCGCAAAAGGCAAGAATTTATTGCCCATGTTAAGGCTTACACCTCCGCCCAATATTAAGGCTTCGGGAGCAAAAATATTTATTAAACTTACGAAGGCCCGGCCTGTAATTTGCCCCAGTAACTTATAGTTGTTGGCATCCCTGGCTTTTTGGTAACTTTTTTCCAAATAGCCGCCATCCATGACCATACTGCCGAATTCCGCTCCTTTATTGTCTTTTCCACGGTAAAGTTTTTTATTAACTACAATGCCGCCGCCAACGCCTGTGCCCAGTATAACCCCCAAAAAATTACTCAAATTTTTCCCTTGTCCCAACAGCATTTCCGCCCGGGTAAAACAATTAGCGTCGTTATCTACTTTTACCGGCACATGGTACCTGCTTTTTAAAAATTTAACCAAATTTAACTCTGCTTTAAATTTAATATTGCTGGAAAGCCTGACTATGCCGGTAGCGGGGTTGGCGTGGCCGGCGGAGCCGACGCCTATGCCCCAAATTTTTCTTTTGGCTGAAAGGAAATCCACAAGCTTAAATAAATTCCGCTCAAATTCAAAGAGGGTCTTGGGCGTAACAATAGTAAGCTCATTTAAAATTTTTCCGCCTTCCAAAAGTATTCCGTTTATTTTTGTGCCCCCAATATCAATTCCAATTACGCTTTTTGCCATTTAATTTTTCATTAATTCTTTAGCCTTATCCCAAAACTCGGGATGGCCCTTGGTTTTCATCCAATACCACCATTCAGCGCCCCACAAATACTGGGGGCTAAAGCCGGTATTTTTGGCAACTTCTAAAATCTTACTGAACTTGTCCATACTCATAGTCTTAAATTGTTCTTCTATGGGCGTATTTGGAATGCCCTTGGTTGTCCAGGGTTCGGCTTCCAGTTCCATTATAACAACTTTTTTGTCCGGACGCAGGAGCTTAAAAAAACCGGCCTTAAAACGGTAAAAAAGCGCGGGTATATGGTTGGTCCAGTAAGTGTTAAACACGTCGTTGTATACATAGCGATACAGCGTAGTGCCAAAAATATCGCCTCGGGAATTGGCCGCGTAACCAAAAGAAAGCTCTCCGCTGTCAGTAATGGTTATAGGCATGGGCGGATCTAGCTTTTTTACCAAAGCAATTTCGCTGTCCAAAAGGCTTACGTTCAGTTTCGGGCACTCGCCGAATACGGACAGGAACGGCTCGTTCTCCACCTGCCACGATATTATGGCGGGGCTGCCCTGGTAGCGCCTAACCACGGCTTCAATATAGGATAACTGCTCATTTTTTAAAACTTCCGGTGATAAATTTTTTATCCACTCCGGGTCGTGGCACTCCGGCCAGCGCGGCAGGCGCCGACCCACGGCCAAAACAATTTTTGTTCCCCGCGCGCCGGCTTGATTAACCTGGAAGTCCAGTTCATTAAAATTATAAACCCCGTTTTTAGGCTCCACACTGTCCCAATAAGCCGACAGCCTTATATATTTTGGATTTAACTCGTCTAATATGCTTAAGTATGTTTTTTTCCAGTCCAGTCCCAGGCCTTGGGCATAAGGATAGCTAAAGGTAACTCCGTATTCTATATTTTTAAATGTAGGCGCAAATAAGGAAATTAGCCAAATGACTAAAAAGGCAAAAAATAGGAAAGTAATAATTTTCTTAAAAAATTTCATATTTTAGATAAACAAAAATATTGTACCTGCAAATATAAGCGCTATGCCAAAGCCTTTTTGCCATAACATGCCCGAACCAATATCTTCTTCAATTAGGTGCCTGCGCTTTTTGCTTAAAAACGCGCTGAACAAAAGCAAAAAGACATAACGGAAACCCTGCAGGGCATTAATGACAGAAATAGTGCCTAAGCTGTAAAGGAAACTTAAAAAAATAAAATTGGCACCGCCCACGATTTGTTTAAATAAAAATATAACAGACGTACTCCCCTTTTGCTTAACCTGTTGGGTGGCAAAAACCTTGCGCCTAAAGGTCGGGTAAAACAGCAAAAGCAAAAGTATCCCGGCGCCGCCTACCCGGTTCCATATAAGGCTATTGAGCACGGGTCCGTGTTGGGAAGAAAACTGCCATAAGGCGTAATAACTGCTAAATAAAAACGCGCTTAAAACTTTTACGCCCGCGTGTTTGAGCCAGTCGTCGCCTTTATGGTGGGAAACTATTAGCGCCCCAGGGATTAGCAGGCAGATTGCCGCGAGCTGGGTTGGAATAAGCGCGTTTCGGCCGGTTAAAGCGCTTATAAAAATATCAAAGACCGGCACAAGGCCAAAAATAAACGGCACCGTGCGGGAGACTTCGCCTTGAGACAGGGCTTTAAAAAATATATAGCCGGCAAGGGCAAAGTAGGCTCCTGAAAGCAAGTTTAAAAATACAAACTCAAGAGGCAAAGGGGCAAAAACCCAGGGCCAGGCAACTACAAGCACCGCTCCCGTAACCACGGTATAAAAAGTATAACTCACCGGCTCAACCTTGCGGGCAGTTAGCAAAAACTTGTCCATTAAATCTACAGTGGCTTGGACAAGGTACTGGAAAATTGTTAAAAATATTATCATATTTCTTTCTACTAAATACTAACCTATACTAAAAGTACTAAATTTAAACTTTTCGCTTTCGTACCTTTAGCATCTTTTCGTATTTAGTAGAAATTAATAATCGAATCCATTGTCCCTGCAAATCTCCGCGTACTTTGTGGCGCTATAGCGAACCTTGCGCCTTAGCAAATCTTCGCGGTCAATTTCTATAAGCCCAAACTTGGGCCAGAAACCTTCCTCCCATTCAAAGTTATCCGTAAGCGACCAGTATAAATACCCACGGACATCCACGCCTTTCTGGATTGAACTGTGCAAGTAATATAAATGTTTTTTTATATACTCTTCCCGGTGCGTGTCCGTATGGTCAGCCAGCCCGTTTTCCAAAATATAAACCGGCTTTTTGTACTTCCTTAAATTCAGTAAAATCCGCTCCAAACCTTCCGGATGTATGCCCCAGCCCCTGTCGGTATTTTCGTGGTGGCTGTGGCTGTGCTTGCGGAAACCAAAAAGGCCGACATGATGGTGGAAATAATAATTCACTCCTATATAGTCGCAGTGGGCGATTGTTCTCCTTAAAATATATTCGTTTGCAAAATAACGAATTACCCTGACGGCTATCTCACCCAAAAACCCATACGGCTGTAAATCGACAATGTTAAAAGCCATGCTGACAGGTTTGTTGGAATGAATTTTTATTAAAGCCCTGACCCGTTTATGCGCTTCTATTAAATTATTTACCACAAAAAACGGCAAAAAAAACTTTTTTTGCTGGGGAGGAAAAATCCCCAGCGCGTACGACAAAGTGGCGTACAATTCCGGTTCGTTAATAGTTACCCAAAAGTCAACATACTCGTTAAACCGCTCCACTGCGTGATGGGCAAAATCCACAAAATAAATAATATTGGCTTTTTTTGCAAAACCGCCCTTTTTGGCAAACCAAACAGGCAGTGTTGTATGGTATAGGGTTAAAAAAACCTTTAGTCCGTGATACTTTGCAGACTGCAAAATTTTTTCATATCGTTCCAAAACCTTTTCGTCAAATACGCCTTCGCTAGGCTCTATTCTTGACCACTCAACCCCTAAACGGATGGAATTGTGATTAAGGTGCTGGGCCAGGGCAATGTCTTCGTCATACCTGTTATAAAAATCACAGGCAATCGAAGAAAAATAATCTTCCGGGTTCTTGCCGTTATCCCTTAAATAATCCATCCTTTTGGCGCTATGCTCCCACGCCCACCAGTCAGAATTTATATTACCGCCTTCTGTCTGGTAAGCGCTGCTCGCCGCGCCCCAAAGAAAACCTTTTGGGAATTTAAGTCTTTGCATTTTTTATTTTGTTTCTTGGATCTTGGCTATTGATATTTAATTTAATTATGGCATACTTCCATAAATTTTCAAAATCTGGTAAAATCAACTGGATTGTAAATCCTAAATCTATTATGGCGGTATCGTCTAGTGGCTAGGACAGGTGGTTCTCATCCACCAAACCGGGGTTCGATCCCCCGTACCGCTACCATAAGCAAAAAATTTGACTGGATGTAATTAAATCAGTTATCATATCTCTATGAACGGAACAGCAAACACAGCCATTTTTAAAAAACTTTCCAATCTGGAACAACAGGTGCAAACCCTAAAAGTCCAGGCTTATTTTAATTTGCCAAAAAAGCAGCAAACTGTTTCTCTCTATCCGCAGGAAGAGATTAATGCCGCTTTAAAAATCAGCAGAAATCGAATTTGGCAGGACAAGTATGCCAAAAAAAATAAAAGTCTTTCTTGATACCAGCGCGATTTTGGCCGGACTGAATTCGCCAAACGGGGCGGCGGGAGTTATCCTGGCTGCCTGTTTTGCAAAAAGAATAGCGCCAGTTATTTCCTCCCAAGTAGTTGACGAAGCCAACCGTAATATCCCGATAAAATTTCCTTTGCTGACCGTCCCATGGCAGTCGTTTTTGCTAATTCCGCCCAAGACGGTTAAAGAGCCGACCTTTAAACAAATAAAAGCCGCTTACCAACTTTTACCAACCAGCGACGCGCCAATCCTGGCCGTGGCAATTAATGCGAAACCGGATGCTTTAGTTACCTGGAACACCAGGCATTTTTTAAGAAGAACTGTAACCGATGCGGTAAATTTCCCAATTCTAACCCCAGGCGACTTTTTGCATAAATTTTTGAGGAGATAAGTTCTTCCGCCAGAGGCGGACCCGCCTCCGGCGGGCATCCACCAAATTCGGGTTCGATTCCCGGTAGAACTACCACTAACAACCTCACCCCCAAAGGTGGGGGGTTTTTAGTTCGCTCAGCGATAAACCTGTATTCCTTTTTTCAATTAACTACAAGCGTTTCTCTTTCCCACAAAAAGTTTTCCATTAAAAACAAAAGCCCCTTAGAAATACAATGTATCTCCAAGGGGCCAAGAGCCATCTATAGCACTTTATGACCGACGAACCATGGGCGTTCGCGGGGCAGGGACCTCCCCACTCGCGACAATAACAGCATTGCATGTGGCTACAATTGTCGACCCTGGCCATCCATAAACGGTAATTACCGAACCGTCCTCTTCAACCTCCATAACACTATTTGCTTCAGGGCCGGTGGCCCTCACTTCGACCCTGCTTCCAGGTTGAACCCAGCCTTCATCCCCCCAAGGTTCAAGCCGCAACAGAATTGGGTGTTCGCTTGTATTCTGGAATGTCCGCTTAAATACTCGCGTGTTCGTGCCTAGTTTCATGATTTCTGATGCCTCCTTTGATTTGAATCCTTGATAGCAATAATCCTATTTTTATATACTTTTGTCCATTTTTTGCGACAACAATAGGGACTATTTACTTTTTTGTCTATAAATGCTAGAATATTCGGTTATATTTAAGTTGTCCTAAAAAGACGACAGAATATCTAATATTAATGGAAGAAGAACTACAAAAGTTGGGCCTTAATAAACATGAAGCCAGTATTTACTTGGCTGCTTTGAGCTTGGGGCCTTGCACAGCGTCTCAGTTGGCTAACTATGTCAATATGAAAAGGACGACCGTTTATTCGGCTTTAGAAGGCTTGATCAAACAGGGCATTGTTTCGGAAACCTTTGCCAATAAGAAAAAATTATTTAAGGCAGAAAAGCCGGAAAAACTGGAAAAGCTGACCAAGCGCATTCGCCGGCAAGCAATTAACGCAGAACTTGTATTAGAAAGTATCTTGCCGGGTTTAACAAAACTGCCCAAGCAATTCAATGAAGAGCCAAAAGTAGAATTTTATTCAGGCATAGAAGGAATCAAGACTGTTGGTTTGGAAATTGCGGCTTGCCCAACTTCCTGGTCGTTTTTTGGTTCCAGCACTCAAATTCTCGAAAAAATTATGGAAGCCGGCAGGATGGATATTCTTACAGATGGTTGGGCTTTGAGGGAAGACGAAAATCGGCCCAAAATCTATTTAATTACTGATTCAGGAGCTCTATCTTTAGGGGCTGATTGGAAAAAATATAAAACACCCTGGAGGGAACTGAAAATACTGCCCCAAACTATCAGTGCTCATTCAGGTTTATTTATATACCAAGGTAAGATTGCCATTGTGAGTTTTGAAAAACAGCCTTTTGCGGCTGTTATAAAGAGCAAACAAGTTGTTGAGGTGGTAAACATGATGCATAAACTTATATGGGCTGGATTAAAATAATATAATTTTTTATTAGAGACTTACACTTCTCTTACCAGAGCTAAAAAGTTTTCCAGCTATTTCGGCTTGGTCTACCAAAGAAAAAATCCTGACTATGCGTCAGGATTTTTTTGGTAGACAGCAACAAAATACCCCTTCGTTTCAAATTTTTCCATACTAATGCGGAAAAAACATTCTAAACGTATACACTTGGTGCAATCTGGTATAATGTATATATGAACTTGTCTCCAATAGATTTCATTTGCTCTTGATAAACCAGCGCAAGTTAATCATCGAATAGGCAAGAAACTTAAAACCTTCATGGGTTTCTTTCAGCCGTTCATGCCTGGTTTCCAAC
>JAHFJJ010000025.1:10470-15929 GCA_023245895.1 Candidatus Doudnabacteria bacterium | reverse complement strand
AGAAGGCATACGATGAGGCCATCGCCGCAGCACGCAATCAGTTCAAAACTGTCGCCGAGCCGCACCTCACCGCGCTACACAACGCCCGCGCCGACAAGGCAAAGGTCGTCGCCCGACTCCGCACCGAGAAGTCCAACCTGCCAAAACAGATTGAGGACTACGAGTACGGGTTGACCGGTGACCGCAGAATCCGGGTCGATCGCGTTGATAGAAGAATGCTCAACGCCATCACCGCCCTGTTGACTTCGGTAATCGGCGGCATGGATCTGGTGCTGGCTTCCGCGGTGTTTATTATCGCCAAAGACGACGCCACGGCCTATATTATTGGCGCGGCTTACGCGCTGGCCTTAGGATTTGCCATGCATCAGAGAGCGGTCTACGGAGCGCAAATTCGCGCGGCCAAAGAGGCTCGCGAAGCAAACCGTTTTTGGCTGGATTCAAACTCCAACGAACGGGGCAACCTCATGCCTTTGGCAGAAAGCATCCGGGAAGGCTATTTCCGCTGGACCAAAATTCTGGTGGGAGTAGGAAGCAGTATGGCGATTATGCGCGTTCTAGTTGCCGGACTTACCGGCAAATGGGGCAATTTCGTTATGAGCTTCATCATCACTCTGGTCGCCTTCGGCATCGCGCTGTTTGGCTCAGAAATTTTGATGAAAGTCGCCCCTAAGTTTGGGGAACACCACGACAAAATCGGCGACATGAAAGATCGTCTGGCTTTCGAGCTGGACGAAGAACTCCATGAAGCCGAAGCGCGCGAAATCCCTGAACCGGCTGAACTCTCGGGCGCAAAGACCCAGTACGCAACAGCAGTCTACAAAGCCAAAACCGCCGCGCAAGCCTCGGTTGAAGGCGGCGAAGAACTGCTGGAAAATGCAACGGCAATCCTAAAGCAGGAGGCCGATTTCAACAAAGAGGCGAGCAATCGTTTCGTTGGAACCTGCAAGGCCGTGCTGGAATTCGTGATGACTCCCGAACAGGCAGAAGCTATGGAGAAGGTCAACGAAACCGACTTCGACAAAGATCTCCTGACCCACTTCATGACATCGGTAACACTTAACCCTTTCGCAGGGCAGAACTTTGGTTCTATTCTGCCGAACTTTACGGAAACCGCAACCGCTGAAAAGCTGGTCAGCGAAATGGTCGCTAGCCGGCCCGTGGTGGCACCTGTGCCACCGCCGGCACCCGCGGCTCCGACGCCGAGGGTTAAACTCAACTTCAGAAAAAGGTAAGGTAAGGAGAAACCATGAAGAAAAACCAGAACAACAGCGGATTTACCGCATTGGTCTGGGTCGGGGCCGCCATTGCGGTGGCCCTGATTCTCGGACTGATGTTCAAGAACCGGCTCCTTTTCAACCCGCACACCGACAGTTTCGACGAAGTGGTGTGCAACTTGGATGCCGGCAAGCCTTGTCAGTTGCCGCCTACGCAGGCGGCGTTGTTCAGCGAAGAAAACCAGGAGCGCTACGGGCAACCGTTGGGAATTGGAGTCAGGCAGCCCCTGGCCAAAATTATCAACGGAAAAAAGTACGAGCAGGTCTTCGAACTCCCCGGTTGGAAGAAATACCAGGAGGAAAAAGATAACTCTGTTCGTACCAAGCTAGTGGCCGAAAAACAGGCCGAGTTCGATAAAATGGTGAAATGGTGGACAAACCGCGAACCAGACCACCTGAAGATCATGGTGGTCGTGGACGTGACCGGAGCAATTGAAGATGCCGACGTAGCGTTGATTGAAAACAACGTCGGATATCGTAAGATTGCCCAAGCGGTTAAAGCCGGCGACGGCCTGGAGTTGACCACTTGCCTGGTAACCGATGACCCACATGCACCCTGCGAGCGTTTAATTGTGAACCAAGGCGAGAAGGAAAAGGCGCAAGAAGTTCAAGATAAACTGAAGGCACTTTATTCCAAGCACCAGGACACACCCAAGACGGCGCTGATTGAACGGCTGCGTGGCATGCTGGCAGAACTGAGTCGCGCCAAAAGCCTGCCAGACGAAGTTATTATTTTCTCGGACGGCGTTCAGTTCTCTGACCTGGCGGACTTCTACAAAACGCACCACGCGCTTCTCATGGACGAGAACAAGTGGGACGACCTCAAAAAGATTGTCGAGCCATCTAACAAACAGCTCGGCGACCTCAAGGGGATGAAGTTTACCTGGTTCAAGCCGGGCCGGAAGATGAGCGCGGACGAAGACAAGATGGTCGACAAAGCCATCGCATTCTTCGCCAGCCTCCTTACCGACCACGGCGCCAAGGTAGAAACCATTGTTGAATGAAGACCCCGCTTTTGGCGGGGAACTAGGACTAACCTAATGGATTAGGTATAAGTCCAACGGCAGAATCATCATGATTCTGCCGTTTTTTTTATGCTTAAACTTTGCCAAAATAAAACCGGCCTTTGCAGCCGGGGATTTTATTCGCATAATTTTAAATAGAAAGTAATTTTAAACCTCTGACTTTTTTAAAGTCCTTTACATTCCGGGTAACCAGCGTGGCGCGGAAAGACAAAGCAGTAGCCGCGACTACTGAATCACCCAAAGACATTCTATAATCTTTTCTTAAGCGTCCGGCCATTTGTGCCAAAGGCAAATCCAAAGCGGCAACTCTGGTCTGGCCTAAAAAAATATTGAACCTGCTTATTTCTAAATCACTTATCTTAGGAAAAGACAAAAACTCAACTACCGACGTAGCCGGCACTACCAACTCTTCTCCTTCCAAAACTTTAGTTATGATTAAATTTGAAACCGCAGCTTCTCCGGCCAAACGATAAATAATCGCGTTAGTGTCTAAAACCAGCATAAGATCTAAATGATTTTTCTATCCCATTCTTTACGGATTTTCCTTTGCCACTTAGCCGCGTCCGGAATCCGCTTGTTCTTCCATAAACCACCTAAAGCCTCCCAGGCCGCCAAGGTTTCGTTTTTGGCAATGTCGCGCCAACTTACCCTGTACTTTTTTAATGTAGCCCGCACTTCGGTTCTGGCTTTAATTAAATTGTTTATTGTTGTATTCATACTTTATATAATAACATAATTTTAGCAAATTTATAATTTACGGCAAGAAGGATTTAAACCACTTCTTCAATTTTGCCACACTTTGGTTGCTAAGCATGTTTTTTACGGCGCCGCCAATCCGCCGGCTGGCGGATTGGGCATTGCCGGTAGGATTGGAATACTTGCCGCCCCACATTACCAAGCCGACTGCCGTGGCAAAACTGGGGTCGTTAACGCGGTCTATTATGGCGCTGGCGTTTTGCGGCATGCCTAAAACGGACGGCAGGCGCAAATACTTTTTGGAAAACTCCACCACGCCTTCCAGCTTACTGCCCCCGCCGGTTAAAACCACACCCGAAGGCAGTTTGCCGTCGCGGTGGATTTTTTTCAGCTCGTTATTAACCATGTTAAAAATTTCTTCCAGCCTTGCCTCTATAATTTCCACCAAATAACCTCGCGCGGTTGACTGCTCCTCGCTTGAGTCAAATTTGGACAAATCTATTTCTTCGTCCCTGTCCACGGCTTTGGGATTGGCATGGCCAAAATGCAGTTTAACTTTTTCCGCGGTTTCAATGGAGCAGCGCAGGCCAATGGCAATGTCGTTGGTAATGTGCATTTGGCCAATGGGCAAAACCGTAGTATGGAGCAAGTCGCCTTCCTCATAAACCGCCATGCTGGTGGTGCCGGCGCCCAGGTCTACTAAACACACGCCCAAATCTTTCTGTCTTTTATTCAAAACGGATTCAGCGGCGGCGCACGGCGCCAAAATAAGTTCATCAACCTCTAAACCGGCCTGGAGCACGGCGCGGTTTAAATTCCTGACAAACGGCAAACCGGCCTGGACAATTATGGTATCCACTTCCAGGCGGATGCCGCTCATGCCCAGCGGGTCTTTAATTCCTGTCTGGCCGTCGAGCGAAAAAGTTTTGGGAAAAACGTGGATGACTTCTTTATTTTGGGGAATAGATATTGCCTGGCTGGCATCCACGCAGCGGACAATGTCATTTTCCGTAATTTCACCGTCGGCGCGGGAAATGGCAATTACGCCATGGGAAGAGAGCGAAGAAATATGGTTGCCGGAAATGGAAACGTTGGCCACGGAAACGGGAACGCCGGTCATCCTTTCCACCTTTTCCAAAGCGCTGGAAATGGAAGAAACGGCTTCTTCAATGTCGACAATTACGCCGCGCCTTAAACCTAATGACGGGACTTCGCTGGCGCCAATAACGCTTAAGCCGCCGCTTTGCTGGCCGGACTCGGCCGCCGTGCGGGACAAGTCAACTTTTGCCTGGACCACGCGCACGCTATTGGTGCCCACGTCCACGCCTACAATATAGTGTTCTTTAGCCATAAATATATCGAATCTGCGAATTGTACGAATCAACGAATGCTCTGCGAATTTGCGAATTCGTAACTTCGTAGATATTCGCAGATTCGTTCATTCGTTGATTCGATATATTATTTTAGTTTTTCTTTCAATAATTTAGCCAACGTAGCCCCGTCTGCCTGGTTGCCGACCTGGGACTTAAGTTTGCCCATGGCCGCGCCAAAGTCCTTGGCCGCGTAGCTGTTTTCCGCAATAAGTTTGTCTATAAGAGCGGCCAGTTGGTCTTCGGACATTTGCTGGGGCAGGTATTTTCCCAAAATTTCCGCTTCCTTTAACTCCTTGTCAGCCATTTCCTGGCGGCCGCCGTTTTTAAAAGCCTCCCCGGCTTCTTTGCGCTTTTTAACCTCGCTCCTAATTAAAGCCACTAAATCATTTTCCGATAAGTCGGACATTTTGGAAATTTTCTCATTCTGGACGCGGGTTTTCAGGCCGCGTAAAACATCCACCGCGGTTTGGTCTTTTGCTTTCATGGCGGCAGTTAAGTCAGATTCAATTTGGGAAAGTGAAATCATGGTTATAAAGATTCAAGATACAAGAATCAAGAACCAACAAAATTCCAAATTTAAAATTTTTAAACCTTGGTCCTTTTTTGGTTCTTGTTTTCTTGATTCTTGGTTCTTTTTAAAGATTTATCTGCGTCCGTAACGTTTAGTCGGCACCAATTTGCCCATTTTCTTCAGCTCTTCCTTTTCCGTCCTTATCTGGCTGCGCCTTCGCGCGGCGACTTTTTGTAAATTACGGGACTTGGGCGGCTCAAAAAACCTAATTCTGCGGGCGCGTATAAGCACGCCGCTTTGCTGGATTTTACGGTTAAAGCGCCTAAGCAGGCTGTCAAAAGATTCATTGTCTTTTTTCTTTACTTCTACCAATTAACTCACTCTCCTTTCAAGGTTAGTCCCGTTTAGAGAATTTTGGAAGAATAGTCACCTTTAATGAGGTTCCCAACTTTACAAAAAATCAAAAACGGTCTGTAGAATATCTAATTCTCTAACGGGATTAGATGGAAAAATTATAACAGAGATACGTATTTTTGGCAAACAAACACAAATTAACACAAATAAAAAAACGAATACACAC
>JAHFJJ010000025.1:0-10460 GCA_023245895.1 Candidatus Doudnabacteria bacterium | reverse complement strand
CGTGTTTATTCGTTCTAAATTTGTGCTGATCTGTTTACTCCCCCAGCTTCTTGCCGCCCAAAAGATGCAAATGCAAATGCGGAACTGTCTGGCCGCCGTCTGGGCCTACGTTAAAAACTAATTTATAGCCGCTCTCCCCAATGCCATGCTTTTGAGCCATTTCTTTGGCCTTAAAAACAATCTCGCCCACAATAACTTCATCGGCCGCCTCCAGATGCGCTATCCCGGGAATGTGTTTTTTTGGAATAACCAGCAAATGCACCGGCGCCTTAGGCATAATATCATTAATGACAATTAAATCCGGGCTCTCAAACAAAATTTGGGACTGGATGATTTTATTTATTATGTTGCAGAATACGCAATCGTCCATATGATGAACTTTTAACAATTAACGATTAACTATTAACTTTTGCCAAGTAATACGCAAAAGCAGTAAGTTGTTTAGCCAAGCTCGCTGCTTCGGCTAATGCAATTTCCAAATCAGCCTCATTAATATAATTATCATCCGAAGCGCAGTCCAAGCAAGCCACAACTTCATCTAAAGAACAATGCGCGCGATTCAAATATAATTTCATGTCCTTGTCCGTGCTCTTATTCGCGCTTTCCGCAATATCTAAAATTATAGAAGTTAATGCGCGTCTTAACTGGTCCAATAAAACAAATCTTTCATCAGCCGGGAATTTCTGTGCGAGTTTGTTTATATTTTTCCTGAATTTTCTTGCGTCTTTATTAACCTGCCAGTCCCGGAACCGAAAACCATGTTTGTCTTTGTCCCCCATGTTAATTGTTAAAAAAAATTACCGCCCTAATCTTTTTTTCACTTCCTGTACTATTTTATCATAAGAAATGATTTCCTGCATGCCGCTTTTTACGTCCCGCAGTATGACCATTTCGTCCATAGCTTCTTTTTGGCCCATAATCAGGGCAATGGGGGCGTGGAAAATTTCAGCGGCCTTGAGCTGGTTTTTTACGCCCACGTTGCCGAAATGGTCGTAGACGGAAATTTTTTCCGCGGTCAGGTCACGAAATAAGCGCAGATTTTTCTTGGCGGCCAATTCCCCGAGCGGCACTAAAAACACATCGCTCTTGTGTTCTTTGGCCGAAGTTATTTTTAGGCTTTCCAAAAGCTCGCGGACTATGGACAGGCTTCCGGAAAAACCAAAGCAACAGTGGTTCTTGCCGCACAAATTTTGCATTAGCCCGTCATGGTAACCGCCTTCGCCAATAACCACATTCTCACCTTTCATTTTGGATTTAATTACCAAATTGGTTTTGCCATGCCCGTCCGGCCCGGCGTAAAGCGGATTTAACTGGTAAGGAATGCCCAGCTCGTCCAGGGCTTCCAATATGTTAGTAAAGTGTTGTTTGGAGCCGTCTTCTAAAAAGTCCAAGACCGACGGGGCCTCGGCCAGCAATTCCTGACAGTCTAAGTTGGAACAGCGCAGGACGTTTAAAACCCGGCCCTGCAAATGCTCATTACAGCTGTCGCACAGCTGGTATTTTTTACCGGACAAAAAATCGCGTAAGGTTTCCTGGTAAGCTTGCTGGCAGTCTTCACTGCCAATATGGTTAATTTCCAGGACGCAGTCTTTAAGGCCGAGCGACTTTAAAAATTCCCACACGCCCCCTACCACCTGTGCTTCGGTCAAATGGTTGAACTGGCCAAAAACCTCAAAACCAAAACGGTAATCGGAAACCGGGCCGCCATCCTGGCCTTCTTTAACCGTAAAGCCGGAAAAGCCCCACTTGCTCAAAGCTGATTTTTCGTAAATCTTATGCTGGTAATAAGAGCGTAAAATCCCGGGCAGAAGCTCTCCCCGTAAAACCGCGTCCGCGCCGGAAAGCTGGAGGCGAATGTTGCCCTTAGTTTGGCTTGGGCTGGTGGCGTAAAAATGTTCGTAAAGCCTGTAGTCTTCCAATAAAGGCGTTTCCACCTTTTCAAAGCCATAAATCCTTGACAGGCGCGACAGGCGCCTTAAAATGGCTCCCCACAAGCCGTCCTGCTCGGGCAAAATGTCTTCCATGCCCGGGAGGCTCTGGATTTTTTTAGGCGTATAGGTGGAAGTAGCGGCGCTGGTTTTTTTTGGTCGGCCCATAAGGAATGGAATGTCCAAGAATCAAGAAGCAAGATCCAAATAAATTCCAAGGTTTAAAATTTTAAAATTTAAATCTTGGTTCTTTTTTGATTCTTGCTGTCTTGGATCTTGGTTCTTATTAATAACTCGGTGTGTGGAAAAATCCCGCCGTGGAAAACGGATACACCCTTGCCCAGACTTTTCCCACAATGTCGTCTTTAGGCAGAATCCCCCATACGCGCGAGTCCGAACTGGCGTCGCGGTTGTCTCCCAAAACAAAATACTCGCCGCTGCCCAAAGCCGCGGACTGTGAGACTCCATAAGCAGGTTTGCTTATATAGGCCTCGGCGAGCTTAAACCCTTCCGGATGCTGGTTGTTAAAAATATAAACGTGCCCATCCTGGCCCTGGCAAGTGGCGGAAAAACACACCTTCTCTCCGGGCAGGCCAACTATCCTTTTAATAAAGTATTGGGAAGGATCCTTTGGAAACCTTAAGACAATAACATCCCCCCGCTGGGGCTTGCCGGTAATATAAGACAGCCTGTCTACAATTAGGTAATCGTGATTGGTAAAATTCGGCAGCATGGAGGAACCCGAAACCACGAACGGCTCGGCAATAAAGGTCCTAAAAGGCACTATTATAATAAGCGCGATGGCTAAAATTTTAACCAAATCCCAAATAAAAGCGCCGGTGGTCTGTAAAACCCCCTCTTGCTCCCCGCCCTGGATGTTTTTGTTTTGGTTTTCTTCGTTCATGAATGAAAATTTAAAAAAATAATTGCTTGTGCAGGGTTGCCAAATTTTCTTCCTGGATATTCTTTTGGAAAATTTGGCATGAGGGACAATAACACGGAAGCTGAAATGTTTATTGGCCCGAGTAATGTTATTCTACTGATATTTTAGGCTTTGTAAAGGGTAGACTGCCCTACTTCGCTCCAACTACGTTGGAGCTTCGAAGGACACTGCTTCGTGACTGTTCTTCAACGTTTATCTTTTAACAAAAGTTGAATATATAGGTGCTTGCACTGCGTAGTCCGCCTCAGGCGGACGAAGCAGTGGTGGGCGGTACAGGATTTGAACCTGTGGCCCTTGCAATGTGAATGCAATGCTCTACCGCTGAGCTAACCGCCCATTTTTTTACCAGAACCTGTCTGAAATTGCTTAGCTTGGGTAAAATATAACACCCTTTTCGGCATAATTGCAAGGCTTAAAGCCGGGCTTAACTATAATCGCTTTTTCAGCTATAATGAGTATCATTGCTTATGAAAAATTTTGATTCAGTACAATCCTCCAACGGCCAGAAACCTCCGTTGGTATACGTTTCCGACAAGCCGCCGCAAAACCAGCGGGTAAATTTACTTACCGCCAAACAAACAACCGGCCCAAAAAAAATCTTTAAAAAAATTCTGGCGCTTATTGTTATAGTTATAATAACCCTTGGCGCCGTGGTCTTAATTCGGGCGGCCAACATTTCGGAAAAAATTTTTGTCGGGCAAAAAACAACTTTTTTTGGGAAATTTTTGGATCTTATTAGGGGCGGCGGTGACAACGACCGGCTTATTGGCGAAGATTTGGGGCAAATTAATATCCTGCTTTTAGGCATAGGCGGGGAAAACCACGACGGGCCTTACCTGACAGACACTATGATCCTCGCCCAAATCCGCCCGGACATAGGCGCAGTCAGCCTGACCTCAATCCCCAGGGACTATTTGGTTAACTTGCCGGAAAACGCCGGCCAGGAAAAAATAAACGCGGCCTTTGCCTTGGGCCTGACCAAAAACCAAGGGCCAAACTGGGACAAGGGCGGCCAGTGGGCAAGGGCCACAGTCGAGCACATTTCCGGCCTTAAGGTCCCCTATTTCGCTGTTGTAGACTTTTCAGGTTTTGAAAAAGCCGTAAACGAAGTCGGCGGCCTGGACATAAACGTGGAAAGGGCATTTACTGACAGCGAATACCCGGACAGCGGCACGGGATACCTGCCGCCCCAAAGTTTCAGCGCGGGGCAGCAGCACATGGACGGCCAGCGGTCGCTTATTTTTGCCCGTTCCCGCCACGCCCCGAATTTGGAAGGCTCGGACTTTGCCCGAAGCCTGCGGCAACAAAAAATCCTGGAAGCTTTTAAGCAAAAAATGCTTAACATCAATTTAATTAAAGACGCCTCAGCCTTAAACAACCTTATAAATATTTTTGCCGACCACTTCCATACCAATATGACACCCGGCGGCCTTTACCGTGTCTATAATTTGCTTAAAGGAAGGAGTATAACCGTTTCGGCTTCCAGCCTCGACCCGGAAACCGGACTCATTTGTCCGGAAATTTTAGCCAGCAACGGCGCCTATGTGGTTGTGCCCTGCAACAGTGAAGCCGACGTTACCAGTTTTTTTAAAAACAGTTTTGCCATAGGCAAAATGAATGCGGAAAAAAGCGTGGTCTGGCTGGCCAACTCTACGGGCAACCCTCTGGTTTATAATACCGCTTTTAGGAAACTGACCAACGCGGGGCTCCAGGTTTACCAACTTTCCTATACCCAAGACAACCTTAAAGACAGCCTTGTCTACGAAGCTAACCCCAAACCGGCGACTGTGGAATTTATTAAAAACGAACTCTACGCCGTCAGCGTTACCCTGCCGCCGCCCGGAGTTACGGTTTCCAAAGACAGGGTAGATGTCATAGTGGTCTTAGGAAAAAGCGCGCCCGTTGAAGACGCGCCCATCCCCTACATTGCCCCGCCGGCAAGAATACCTACCAGCACTGCGGCAACCACAAGTTCGTCCACGCCCGCAACCTCAACCTCAACTGCCACATCAACTAAAAAGTCAACCAAATAAGTCTGCTTATTCCGACTTTATTTCAATCTATTTCTATTTATTTCTGAAATAAGTTGAAATACACTTCGCGAAATAAATTGAAATAGATTGTACCTATGAATAAAACTTTACCAATAGTTGCCATCGTCGGCCAGCCCAACGCCGGAAAATCTACACTTATGAATAAAATTGCCGGCAAACCCCTGGCCGTGACTTCGGACGTGGCCGGCACTACCCGTGACAGGCAGTATGCCGATACCACCTGGAGCGGGGTTGATTTTACTTTGGTGGACACGGCGGGGATGTCTTTAGACTCCACCGAAGGGCTGGAACTTAGCCTGCTTAAGCAAATTGACATTGCCTTAGACCAGGCCGACGCGGTTATTTTAGTCGTGGACGGCAAACAGCCGGTAGCGGCCGTGGACCAAAATATTTTAAAAAAATTCAGGAAAATAAAAAAACCGCTCCTGCTGGCAATTAACAAACTGGACTCGGCCAGAAGCCACAACGAAAAACTCGGCGAATTCCAAAAACTTGGCATAAAACCCGCTTTCCCTGTTTCCTCCATAAGCGGACTTGGCATTGGCGATTTATTAGACGCCATTATAGACAAAGTGCCGCATGTAGTGCAGGCCCCTGGCCTGCCTGCCGATGAAAATCACGCAATAGCCATTTCCATTGTCGGCAAACCCAACGTAGGCAAATCCAGCATCTTTAATAAAATTTTGAATGATGAAAGAGTGGTGGTCTCCCCAATCCCCGGCACGACAAGAACGGCAATTAACCAAGATATAAAAATCGCCGGCACAGATTACACTTTTATAGACACCGCGGGCTTAAAGAAAAAAGAATACCGCCAGGCCCAGCCCGACATTTTTTCCGGTTTCCAAACTTTTAAGGCCATTCGTAAAAGCGACGTCTGCCTTTTTGTGCTGGATGCCAGCCAGGAAATTACCAAGCAGGACCAGTCCGTGGCCAATGAAATAATTGACATGCAAAAGGGCTGCATAATTTTAGCCAACAAATGCGATTTAATGCAGAAAGAAAAAGCCGCAGGCACTTTGGGTAAGAGCGGCAAGCAGTCCAAAGATTCGGCTGATGATTATAACAGCGTACGCGACTACATTTCCCACCACTTCCCTTTTTTGTGGATGTCGCCTTTAATTTTTGTTTCAGCCCTGGACGGTGAAGGCATAGATGAAGCCCTACAAGCTATAAAGCCTATTTACGAGGCGCGCCACAAAACCATTCCCCAGCCCGAGCTTACTGAATTTTTGGCCAAGGTCATGAAAAAAAATCCGCCCAAACTTTTGCGCGACCAAAAAAAACCCAAAGTTACCGGGCTTAAACAAATAGCAACCAACCCTCCCATGTTTGAACTCGCAGTCAACCACCCCGCGGCCATATCCGCACAGTTCCGCAAGTTCCTGGAAAACTCCATAATAAAATATTTGGATATATGGGGCACGCCTATAACCGTCAAGTTAAAAGGGAAAGATAAAAGCTAAGCGTAAAAATTAAAAAGCGTACCCACAAACCGGTTGTGGGTACGCAATAAGTTTGACTGTCGTGGCGGCCAAACCTACTCTGTTGTTTGCGCATTGATCTCTTCAACCAAAGTACCAAGTTCGGTTGCAAGAACCGTCAAGTCTTTGATCAAATCTTTCCGACCGACAAACGCGGTTACGGCTTCTTGGCTGAAACCGGCACGACGTAACGCGATTCTTACACGCATCTTCACGATCTCTTCATTCATTGCTCTTCCTATAACAAACATACTAGAGTATCACAAATTGACTGTATAGTCAAGTATATGATACTATCACGGCATGAAAATAATAGTCGGCTTAGGCAACCCGGGAGACAAATACGCAAACACCCGCCACAACGCGGGCTTTATGGCCGTGGATTTTATTTTGCATTATGGCGATGTTTTTATGACCGAAAAGCCCGGCCAGGAATTTAAATCTGAAGCTCACACATGGGGCGAGGCGGAAAAAAAATTAATATTTTTAAAGCCGCAGACGTTTATGAACGACTCCGGCCTGGCGGTGAAACTGATTTTAAATTTTTATAAGGTTGATGTTGCCAAAGACCTGTTGGTCATCCATGACGACGTGGATTTGCCCTTAGGCGCCATCCGCCTGTCCAACGACTCTTCGTCCGGCGGCCACAACGGCGTTAAAAGCATAATTAATGAAATTGGCAGCCAAAATTTCCAGCGGCTAAGGATTGGCGTGGAAACCCGCGCCTCGCGTTCGGACATGCCCACCGACGCTTTTGTTTTGCAAAATTTTACCGATGAAGAACTAAAAACCATCAAGGAAATCGCCCTGCCCCTGGCAAGGACGGAAGTGGAAAAATTCGTAGGGCTAGGGACCTGGAACTTAGACTTGGCAAATAAAAGATAAACACCGATAGTTACGGAGAAACACGGACACAAAAAAACACGGCGTTATCCGTGTTTATCCGTTCCTAATCTGTGTTCATTTGTTTTGCGCTCGTTACCCCATTTGCAAGTGAAAGGCTGCAAACAATCGTCTACAAACCTTTGCTTGGTGCTCGAACCAGTAATAGGAGGGATGATACCGGTCTTTGCGACTTGCAAACAGGGTGACAAACACAAGGGGGAACAATTGACAATTAACTTTTTACAATTAACTTCTGATATACTTCGGCATTAGTTCAGCATCTTCAGCGGTATAAAAAAAGCCTCCCTAAACACATATCTACCTTGATATAGTATTATACTCCTATTAACGGAAATTGTCAAGCCCCTTAGCAGTTAAACAGACAGTATCTGGCTTATATAAGGGATATTTAAAAAAGTTCCTTTATAGACCCAATCTAGCCCTACTTCTCAACGAGGCCATAACCCTTACTTAAAATAGCCCTATTTTAGTATGTTTTCCAAGGATTCCCTATATTTACATGGCCTAAATTTACTGCCCCAATTCGGACCTGCCAGATTAGCTCTTTTGGCAGGACGTTTTAGAAGTTTTAAAGATGCTTTTACAGCAAACGAAGGCGCCTTGCTTTCCGCAGGGCTTGACGCCGAGCTTGTGAAAGCATTTTTAACTTTGCGCGATAAAATAGATTTGTCGGCGGAAACGGAAAAATTAGCGCAAGAGCAAATAAGCATAGTAAGCTTCCGTGATGCCAATTACCCAAAACTGCTTTTGGAAATTCCCAAATTCCCGCCCATCCTTTACTACAGAGGGAGAATGGATGAAGCTGAAGAGTTATGCATAGCCGTAGTCGGCACCAGGCAAATTACCAACTATGGCCGGACTGTAGTTCCGCAATTGGTAGAGCCGATAGTTGATTCCGGCGCCGTGATTGTTTCCGGCATGGCTTTTGGGGTAGATTCAGCGTCCCACGAAATTGCGGTAAAGAAAAACCGCCGGACAATAGCCGTGCTTGGCGGCGGGCTGGACGAAAAAAGCTTATACCCCAAACACCACGCTCTGCTTGCCAAACGCATTGTCGACACCGGCGGCGCGCTAATTTCCGAATACCCAGTTGGCACACCCAACTTTAAACAAAACTTCGTGGCCCGCAACAGAATAATTTCCGGTCTGTCAGTAGCCACGCTAATTATAGAGTGCGACCTGCAAAGCGGCACGCTTATAACCGCCAAACACGCGCTGGACCAAAACCGGAACGTGTATGCCGTGCCCGGGCCAATTTATTCCCCGCAAAGCCAGGGGCCGAATAATTTAATTAAAATGGGCGCTAAGCTCATCACAAACGCCAATGATATTCTGGAAGATTTAAACTTGGAAACTTTACCCGCCCAGCAGGAAGCACAAAATAATTTCGGCGACACAAAAGAGGAATCGGCTATTCTAAAACTGCTTAGCTACGAGCCGCTGATAATAAATGAACTAATAAAACAATCCGGCTTGCCGCCATCCCAAGTCACATCGGCTTTGACTTTTCTTGAAATGAAGGGGCGGATAAAAAATTTGGGCGGACAGCAATATATACTTTCAAGATAGCTTAGATAATGACAAAAACGACGAAAATGACAAAATTGAACAAAAACGACAAACACAAATCAATTAATATTATTGCTGTCGTCCCGAGTGCATCCGAGGGATCCCTCACTTCATTCGGGAGGGCGTAAGTGCCGTTTTTGTCATTTTATTATTTTTTTAATTTTTGTTCATTTGTTTTATGGACTTACCCTCTCACGCTCTTTGGACTTATGTTTTAGAAAAAGCTGTTGCGCCGGAATTTATTAAAACCCATCGCCCGTTTTTATTTTTCAGCCTGCTGTTTGCCGCTTTCCCGGATCTTATTACGGACGCGCCGTACTTTATTGCAATTTTATGCAGTAAAAATAAACTTGGCTTAAAAAGCCTAAAAGAGGTCTTAAACTTTGCCTACGATCTTAATCATAACAGGTCGCTTGAATACGAAGCCCTGTTCCCCTGGTCGGCACGCCTTGGCTTTTTCAGCCACAGCTTCGGGGTTTATTTTTTTATAGCAATTATTTTAAACTTTGCGTGCCCGCTGCTATTCTGGCCATTTGTTATTGGCTATGGCAGCCATTTGCTAATAGATGTTCCCCTGCATCGGGGTTACTTTTCCTCCCAGCCTTTTTATCCTTTTTCCCAACTCACAATTCCGGGCTGGAAGGATTGGTACCATATCCGCAATTTCCAAAAATACAATTACCTTTTGCTCGCTGTTTGTTTTATTATCCTTATAACCATAAACCATGGCTTATAAACACTTTAAAATTATACTGCCTGCGATTTTTGTTTTAACGATTTTATTCGGTCTTTTTCAGCACAGCCAGCGGAAATACACTTACCATTTTCACAAGGATAATCAAGCTGCCGAATTGCAAAACTATTATCAAAAAGCCCAAAGCATAAGGGGCTCTGAGACTAAGACAACTACCTCGGCTACATTTTTGGCAGTCGGCGATATTATGCTTTCCAGGAATGTAGCTTTAAGCGTAATGACAGAAGCGCCAACCCACGGCAAGTACAGCACCGGCTACCCCTTTGCCAAAATGGAAGACATTTTAAACTCAACCGATTTTAATTTTGCCAACCTCGAGTCGCCTTTTGACCCGAATTTCAATGGCATTATCGGCGGGCATTCCATGGTTTTTGGCGCGCCCAGCAACCTTATAGCCGGCTTAAGAGATTTTAATTTTAAAATTGTAAACCTGGCAAACAACCATGCCTTTGACATGGGTTTAAAAGGTTTGGATTTTACCCGGCAAGCTTTAGATCAAACCTACATACATCATGAAGGCACCGGGGATAATTTGGACCAAGCCTGGACTCCGGCAGTGGTTGAGGCAAACGGCCTAAAAATTTGCTTCGTCGGCGCGTCCTACGCTTCCGTAAACGACAGCGGAAAAACCAAAAATAATTATGTTGCAAGAATCGAAGACTTAGATAAATTACAATCCGCGATAAATAAATCAAAGTTGGAATGTGACCTTACAGTTGTAAGCATGCACGCGGGCGTGGAATACACCAGAATGCCAAACGCCGCGCAAACCAGATTCGCCCACGCGGCAATAGATTATGGGGCGGATGTTGTAATTGGCGC
>JAHFJJ010000024.1 GCA_023245895.1 Candidatus Doudnabacteria bacterium | reverse complement strand
TTTTTATGTTGACTTGGAGCATTACCCTGGCCGTGGGGTCCATGGTGGTTTCCCAGAGCTGTTCAGCGTTCATTTCCCCCAAACCTTTGTAGCGTTGGATGGAGTATTTTACACCGTCAATGTTGCCGCCTGTGGTTTCTTCCACGGTTGACTGTTCGCCATCGTCGTCATTGGGCAGGCCGGGGGCCTGCACTACGGCGGATTTTTTTGCGGATTTTGCCGCAGTCCTCTTTTCTTTAACGCCGGCGACCAGCTCTTTTAATACTTTGTCGCGCTCGTCATCGGAAAAAGCGTATTTGGCTTCCCTGCCCACCTGGACTTTAAACAGCGGAGGCTGGGCAATGTAAACGTAGCCGTTTTTTATTATGTCCGGGAAATACCTATAAAATAAAGTTAAAAGCAAAGTGCGGATGTGGGAGCCGTCTACGTCAGCATCGGTCATAATTACAATGCGGTGGTAGCGCAGTTTGGCAACGTCGAACATGTCGCCAATGCCCGCGCCGAGGGCAATAATAATATTTTTAATTTCCTGGTTGCCTAACATTCTGTCCAAACGCGCGCGTTCAACGTTTAAAATTTTACCGCGCATGGAAAGTATTGCCTGGAAGCGCCTGTCCCTGCCCTGTTTGGCCGTACCGCCGGCGCTTTCTCCCTCTACAATGTACATTTCACATTTGGCCGGGTCGGACTCTGAGCAATCGGCCAGCTTGCCCGGCAAAGCCAGGCCTTCCAGCACGCCTTTGCGGATAACACTGTCGCGCGCCGCCCTGGCCGCCAAACGGGCTTTAGCCGCTAAAATGACTTTTTCAATAATTTTTCCGGCTTCCTGCGGGTGCTCTTCCAAATAAATTTCCAAAGCTTCGCCAACTACGGTTTCAGTAGCTGTCCTGACTTCCGGGTTGCCCAGTTTGGCCTTGGTTTGGCCCTCAAATTGGGGGTTGGGCAGTTTAACGGAAATAATCGCGGAAAGGCCCTCACGCATATCTTCACCCGTAAGCTTTTCGCTTTCTTTTACGTAGTTATTTTTTGTAGCGTAGCCGTTTATTACCCTGGTTAAAGCCGTCCTAAAACCGGTAACATGCATGCCGCCTTCCGGAGTGTAAACATTATTGGCATAAGAAAGAATCCTTTCTTCAAAGTCGTCTGTGTACTGTATGGCGACTTCAATAGCAACATCTTCCACTTGTTTTGCAATGTAAACCGGTGAGGATTTGGTTTTTTTGTTGCGGTTGAATTGTTTTAGGTAGCTTAAAATTCCGCCTTCAAAAAAGTATTGATAGGTTAGCTTTTCGGCTTCGTTGGTAATTACAAAGTGCAGGCCTTTGGTCAAATAGGCCTGACTGCGCAAGTGTTCCAGTATGGTTTTAAAATTAAATTTGATGGTTTCAAAAATGCTGGCATCGGGATAAAAGGTAATCCTGGTGCCGTGCTGGATGGGCTCGTCTTTGTCCAGTTTGCCAATGACTTTTATTTGCCCCTGGGGTTTGCCTATTTTATAACTCTGCTCGTAAATTTTTCCGTCTTTGTAAACCTGGGCGACAAGTTTAGTTGAAAGCGCGTTAACCACGGACGCGCCTACGCCGTGCAGGCCGCCGGAAACTTTATAGCCGCTGGCCTCGCCGCCGAATTTGCCGCCGGCATGGAGGACAGTTAAAACCGTTTCCAAACCGGATTTTTTTGTGGTTTTATGCACGTCTACCGGAATACCGCGGCCATTGTCTAAAACACTAATGCCGCCGTCCTCCTGCATTAAAACCCAAACCTTGTCCGCGTGCCCGGCCATGGCTTCATCTACCGCGTTGTCCACAATTTCCCAGACTAAGTGATGAAGTCCGGTTACGGAAGTAGACCCAATATACATACCGGGGCGCTTCCTAACAGGTTCAAGACCTTCCAAAACTGTAATATTTTCGGAAGTGTAGCCGCTTGATATTTTTTTCCCGCCTGTGGTGGACTTTTCTTCTTTTTTTGCCATAAGTTATTTAAATCTTCAATAGTCTAGCTGTGAGTTTTCCCACTTAATTCCGTAAGCAATTTTTTCAATATGTTTATTGTAATCTTCTTGGGTGCCTATTCCAAAGGCGAACCTTTTTTGCCCCACAGGGCAATGGTCCAGGAATTTTGTAAGCCGCGTCAGGCGTGTAGAGTCTTCGCCATAATTCCCTGTCATCCGGTACTTCAAAACAAGCACCGCTTTGTCCGCGTTGCGTCTTAGAAAATCATGGAACTCCAGGTATGGCATAGCCGTAAATTCCTGGCTTACGTCCAAAGCAGTGGATTTTAGCTCTTCAAAGTCGCTCATTTATTTCCGGAAACTGTCCGGCTCTAGTACTTTAAACCTTGCCATAATATTAGCATAATTTTATAAAAAATTCCAGAGTGAAAATAATAAAATATCCTCTTAAATAAGAGGATATTTTATTAAAAAGTTATCAACATTTTACCACGTGGACTGGCCTTATTATCAATTGTAAAGCAATTTTTCCTCAAGTATAGCTGATTGATTTTTTAACCCTGTTTAGCTTCAGCCTTTTTCCATTGTTGCCTAGCTGCTAACAATCTTTTAGAATTATGCCTTATATAGCCGTAAGCATAGCCCTGCTTCCACCTGTTGTTGTTTATGTTATTTTCCGCCGCCTTTTTGATTAACCGCGAAAGCAATATTTCAATTTTGCGTTTTAAATTTTCGTTTTCCGGCTCCAGGATATTTTGAGCTTTGCTGTGTGCCGCAATTATTTCGCTTTCTTGCGGCATAGGTTCGTTTTCTGAATAAGTATATTCGCCTGAGTAGAATTTCCAGTCCTCGTAGTTAATATTTTCGGTTTCAGAAATTATTATATAACGTTGTCGTTCTAATTCAATAAGTTCGTCCATCTCCGGCTGGGTATCTGCAAAGTCCGCGATTGCTTGGGCGTCTTCTTCCCGTTCTGTATTTTCTTGGGCTAATTTCCTTAGACCTGCTTCTTTCCCAGATTGATTTTTATCCCATTTTTCCCTGTAAGATTGCATATTTTATTAAAAAGTTATCAACATTTTACTACAAGGGGAATCCTTGCGTTGCGCAAGGATTCCCCTTGTGAATCATCGTAAATCAGCTTTAAATTGCTCTTTTGTTTGTTCATAAAGCTTGCTTTGGAGCAGTTCAACTTCTTCAGTTTTTAGGGTTCTATCAGCGGAACGATATACCACGCGATAGGTGCAACTGACTTTATCTTTGCCGAATTTTGTTTCGTTTTCAAATTTATCCAACAACTCAACCTGCTCAACCAAGTCCCCTGCTATATCCCTTACCAAATCAAAATAGTTATTGGGCACAAAATTTTTATCAACAACAAAAGATATGTCGCGGGTAATGGGCGGGTACTTGCTGACTTCCTCAAATTTGTCTCCGAGCTTGAGCTGTTTGGTTACGCGCGGGTCCTCCGACCAAAGCAGGCGGATGTCGGGCAAAGACATTGAAGCAATTGCCAAACGGTCAAGGCCAAAGCCAAAGGCCCAGCCGTTATAACCGGTGAGGCCCATATTGGCCAAAACAGATTTCCTAACCAGGCCCGAGCCGACCATTTCCACCCATTTGCCGTTAATTTCAGCTTCCATTTCAAAGCTGGGGTCTGTGTAAGGGAATTGGTGTTCGTAAAACCTAAAGTTGGCCCCAAAAACATTGGCGGCAATATCGGAAAGGGCGCTTTTTAAGTCTTCGGGGGTAATAATTCTTTTTTCATCCGGAGCTATAAGCCAGGCGCCGAATTGGTGGAAGACGTTCATATGGGTGCGGTCAATTTCATCCTTGCGGTAAACCTTGCCGTAGCACACGGCGCCGAGTGTTTCTTTGTTCGCGACGCGCTTTTTTATTTCCGGGTCGTTGAGGTAATAATACCAAAATACGGTGTCATGGGGCCTAAGTACGTTTTGGTCGTCAACATAGTAAGAGTCAGATTTGCTGCGCGCGGGATGCCCGGGGGGCATGTTGAACAAGTCAAAGAGTATATGGGTTGGGACAATCTCGGGAATTTTAATATCATCAAACCCCTCCAGGCTTTTAACCCCCTTGGCTCGGTCAACAATTTCTTTCAGCGGGCCGCCTGCCGTCCGGGATAAGTCGGGCATGTTCAAAAAACGCTTTATCCTTTGCGACTGAGCGTCAGTTTTAGGTTCAAGTTCTTTTTTTAGACGTTGTTCGTCTTCGGAGGTAATTGTAATATCCATGATAATCCGTAATGTAGCGTGCCCATTTATGGGCTTCCTAGTATCGTCGACCTGTCCGCCATAGCTTTAGCGACGGCGGATAAATCGGCACGCTACACAATGATTACTATTTTATCATATCAGCCGAAAACGGGCTACCAGGTTTGACTTGTGTTTTTAAAAGCATAATTTCCGGTTTTTCAGATAGCGGCCCTATCCCAAGTTCAAAAGCCGCGCATATCATACCCTGGCTTTCTAGCCCTCGGATTTTGGCTTTGCCCAAAGTAAACGGCTGATGATCATCAGCGTGAATATTTTTAGCAATCCTTGCGCCCGGAAGCGCCAAAGCCACAACATCACCAACATCAAAATTAAAGGCGCCACAAACTACCGGTGACACAGTTTTATCCCCAACATCAAGTGTAATAAGCCTAAGCCTGTCGGCGTTGGGATGTTTTTGGATGTCCAAAACTTTTGCCGCTAGTATTCCGGAAAAATCCGGAGCAGGTGTTTTAAACAGACTTAATATTTTTGACAGTAAATCCATGTTTAGGTTTAAGGTTGGAGGTTCAAGGTTAGAGGCACTAGATCTTGAACCTAGTAGTAAGTGCATTCATCAACCTGGTTGCAAATATAGCCGGTGTTGCCCATAGGCGGATTTTGTAAAGTGGCTTTTAAAGTAAAGGCGTCAAAAGTCGCCGAAGGCTGGTAGTCGTAGTCCTTCCCGCTTACGGGATCTTTGGGAATGGATGATATAAACGCAGGCACCAGAGCGGTTTTATATTTGTCCTTGGCCGGAAAAACGTAATCCTGGTTGCCCGCGACTTTGCCTTGAGAATACAAAAGCAAAGCTGTGCGTAAAGTATCCAAATCGGTTTCGCGCTGGTTATCGTAAATGGCCGCTTCCCCTGCCTGCGCGTCCTTTTCGGCATCGGCGCCTGTTTTTTTAATAATTTGTCCTGCCGCTTCGCTGTAAAATGATAGTGTAAAATCTGTGCCGTTAGCTTTGGGAGTGTAGGTGTAGAGGTATGGGTCTTTGTTAACAGGGTCCAAAGGATTGGTGGCAACTTTTAAGTAGGGTTTTACCAAAACAAACATGGAAGCAAAATCCTCGGCTACCGGGTAAGCGCCATTGTCCTTTTTGTAGCTTACCAGGGCTACTTCTATATTTTTTATGCTGTTTGAGCGCTGGGTGTCCCTTTCCTGCTTGGCGGGCGCGGATTGGTCAAAGCCCGCGGGCGGGGTTGAGCTGGCATTTTTGCTGGTCGATGTGGAAGAAGCCGACTCCGGCGTAGTGGTTGGGATTTTATAAAGCGAGTTTAAGATTATGCCTAAGGTTAGGCCTGTGGGCGGATGAATGCTAAATTGTTTAATTTTGGCCGAGACAGCGGCAAGTTCCTGCGCCGTTTGTTTTTTATCATTAGACAGGTTGTAGCCGCCTTTGACAAAATCAGCGTCCGAGTACTTTGGCTCTGATGCCGTGTGCATATTTAAAGGACTGCCGCCGAAAATATGCACCTCATCGCCGTCCGCAAGGCCGTCCTGGTCGGAGTCTGGGTTGTTAGGGTCAGTGCCGGTTTTGTCGGCATCGCCTCCGGCCTGGTTATACTCATCCAGGTTTGTTAGACCGTCTTTGTCAGGGTCTGCTTCGTCCCCGCAGACTTGGACGTCGGAGCAATTGGGAAAATATTTGTCGCGCCATTCGCTGGACGTGCCAAAAGTTTGCGAACTTTGGTCCGGAGGGTTTTGCGGGATTTTTGGAGGCGGAGCATGCACCAAAATGTCTTCGGCAGGGTAAGGTATTTTTGAAAAGTAAGTAACCAGGAAATACGCACCGACGCCTGCTACTGCTACAATTACGGCAAAAGTGGCGTAACGTTTATAGTTTCTTGGAGTTGCTGCAGCTGCCGCCTGCATTGGAGCTGCGACCGGCTGGACCGGGTTTTGGGCCTGCGGTTTGTCTTTGGCTTCTATCATGGGCCCTGCGTTTTTCATCTTGGGCATGACGTTAAAAAATAATTCAGTAGGGGGGTCTTCGGCTGGCTTAGGGCTTTGCGCCGCAGGGGTTTGGGCGGCAGCCGGCTGAAGGTTTGGGCCGGCAGTTTGGGCTGGATTGTTTATTTTGGTTTCTTCCATATAGTATAGTTATTTATGCACGGATTCAGCAGACACCACGGATGTTAATACAGAAATGATTTTCAAAATCACAATCTGTGCAATCCGCGTTATCTGCGTATCTGTTAATTTACACTTTAAGGTTTAAAAATGCTTCCACAAAAGCCAAAAATAAAATTAAACTCCCTTCCACCCACCAAAACAGCAGGCGCTGCGACAACAGAAAAAAAGAAACTGCTATTAAGACTGCTATTAAGAAAGCCTGCCTAAAGCTGTTGCCTAAATTAACTACGTACAACCCCGGCCACAGCCATTGCCTTAGCCCCAGCCCCACTAAAGTGGCAAGCCCCAGCACAAGCAGGAAAAGGCTCGCGTAAAAAAATCCAAAAATGACTAGAGAAGCCGAAGCCGGGTCCGTAAAACTAATAATAGAACCCAATGCAAATCCCGCAAGCACTATGCTGAAAGATATTAAAGATACTTGTTGTTTGGGGTTTGATATCATATAAATTATAACACAAGGTTATTTAATCCCAAAGCCCGCGGCTTCAAGGTTCAGGAATTCGCAGTTGTGGTCTTTGGTTTCTTGGTGGGCCTGTTTAAATTCGTCATGTTGGATTGTATGGACAATTTTTTCAATATTTTGCAGCAGCCTGTCTTTAAGGGCTTCTATTTCCTCCGGCGAAGCCGTTTTTTCGGGCAAGAATTTATTGTCTTTTAAGTACCAATAAGTCATTTCCGTGACTTTATCCCCCAGCTCCTGCGCCGCCCATTGGTAAACATGCAGCTGGTCTAAGCCGTCCTTGTCATTTTTTGACGGGATTTTTTCGCTGGTTTTATAGTCAATAATTTTTAAATTGCCTTCGGCGTCAGCGTCGGCCCTGTCAATCTTGCCCGTAAATTTGTATTCGCCCAAAGGCAGGAAAAAAGATTTTTCCAGGTATTTTGGGTTAGGCAAATTTTTTTGCTGGTTTTCGTAAAAATTTTTTAAAAGCTCGCGCCCTCTTTTACGGTAATCCTCGCTCTGTTTTTTGTCTTTGTACCACTCGCCTATCCAATTTTTTTCATACAGTTCCTCCAGCATTTTAAAACTGCCCAGTTCAGCCTTGTTTGAAACTTTTGCAAATAACTCCTGTTGGCTCTGGCCTTTCCTAAGTTTGTAGTCTTTTAAATATAATTCAAAAACTTTATGCATAGTTTGCCCAAAGCTGAAATACGGGCTTCCCGGGCAGGGCAACTTCAAATAGTACTGGTATTTGTATTGCAGGGGGCAGTTTTCAAACGCTTTAAGCGCGGAAAAGGAAAAAGTTTCCGGCAGCAGCTTGTATACGGCTGCTGTTTTTTTTGAAGGGGCGAAAAAAACTTTGCCCGTAGGCTGGGAAGTTGCGGGCCCTGGGACCAGTTTGGTTTCCTGTAAAAAGATAGAGGGTTTTTTGGTCTTGGCGCCGCCGTAGTCTTTGCCCCAGGACAGGTAGATTTCGCTTTTAGCCCTGGTCAGCGCCACATAAAAAAGCCGGCGCTCTTCCTGTAAGTGGAAGTCCCCTTCCGGCAAAATATCTTTAATAAGCGCCGTTGGGATTTCTATTTGGTCGTTCCTGGCGCGGGTGGGAAAGCGCTGGTCTACCATGTTTGGAATAAAAACATATTCAAATTCAAGCCCCTTGGCGGAGTGGACTGTCAGCAGTTTTAAACTTTCCGGACCTAAATTTGGGTCAAATTTAATTTGGCCTTCGTCCCCGGCCTCTATTTCCAAATCCAGCAAATGTAAAAAGCGGTGGAAGCTCTTATCCGTATTTTCCGTAACGAAAGTTTCAATTTTTTTATAAAATTGTTCCAACAGTTCGCGGTTCTCGGCATTTTCCAAAGTATCCTCGTTTAACAATTCGTCTACCTTTAAGTCATGGACAATTTGCACAAAAGCTTCGTTGGCAGATTTTTCTTGGGCCAGCTTTGAGTGCTCGTTCAGTAGGCCTAAGATTTTTTCTATTATTTTTTGGCTTTCCTGGCCAATATTAGGCAAGGTTTTTGCGGCCACGACCATTTCATACAAAGAAAGCGTCTTTCTTTCAGAGTTGGCCATAAGCGTTGCCAGGTCTTTTGGAGCCAGCTTAAATTCTTCAAAAGCCAAAATCCTGTAAAGCGCGAATGAATCGTGGAAGTTGTTGAGGCACTTTAAATACGCAATAAGACTGGCTATAAGCGGCTTGTTGTAAAGCCCTGTGTTGGCTACAAAAGTGTGGGGTATGCTGTGCCGGGCCAGGACAGGCAGGAAGTCCTGCGCGGCAGAATTACTCCTTAACAGGATAACAAAATCATTCCAACTGCTTTCCGGCTTTTTGGATTTTATTTCGTTTATTTTTTTGGCAATTAAATCCAGCTCTTCGTTTAAGTCTTTGCCCTCCAAAACTTCAATAATATTTTTTGATTGGTTTTGGCTTTTAAGTTGTTTGTTTATTTTAAGCTTGACCTCCAACCTGTCCGGGTTGTTGGCCTGGATGAAGTTATAAGCCAAGTCCAAAATATCCTGCCCGCTGCGGTAATTTTCTACCAAAGTAATTTGTTTAAGCTCGGGGTAGTCTTCTTTGAACTTCAAGATATTGGAGACGCTCGCGCCGCGGAATTTATAAATTGACTGGTCGTCGTCTCCCACTACGACTAAATTTTTACTTGCGGCCGCCAGGTGCTTTACCAACTGGTACTGCGCAAAGTTGGTGTCCTGGAATTCATCCACCAAAATAAATTTGAACTGCTGCTGGAAGCGTTTTAAAATTTGCGGCCTTTTTTCAAAGAGTTTTAAGGTGTAATTAATTAAATTGGGAAAATCCAAGTAGTTGCCGTCGAGCAGAAGTTTTTCGTATACGTGGAAGGCGTTGGCTATTTCTTCTATTCTTGCAATTTCAGTTCCGTCCTCAGTGCTAAGTGCTAAGTCATTAGCGCTAAGATTTTTCTCATACTTAGCACTTAGCACTGGCAACTTAGCACTTTGATCGTCGTTTAGCCTTAATCTTTGAGCATATTCCAAATAGCTTTCCGGCGTAATCAACTCATCCTTGCACCTTGAAAAATGCTTGAGCAAAGATGAAATAAATTTTTTTGGGTTGCCCAAAGGCTTGTAGTAATCTAAATTAAACTTTTCTAAATTATTGTGGACTAAAACCCAGGCCCCGGTTTCATTTAAAAGTTTAAAATCCCCAGGCAGGCCAATGTCAAGTCCGTGCTGTTCCAAAACCCTTTGGCAAAAGCTGTGGAAGGTGGAAATCCACATATCGTAATAGCCCAAAGGCAAAAGCTGTGCCAGCCTGTCCTGCATTTCGCCCGAAGCTTTTTCCGTAAATGTCAGGGCTAAAATTTCATTGGGCTTGGCCAGGCCCTGCTCTATTAAATAAGAAATCCTTTTGGTAATAACCGTAGTCTTGCCCGTGCCCGCCCCGGCCACAATTAAAAGCGGCCCGTTTCCGTGTTTTACGGCCTCTAGCTGCTCTTTATTTAGATTTTCTAAAAGATTGTTCACAGTAATATCTTAATATCTATAAATATCAATAATCGATATTAGGATATTGAGATATTTATAGATATTGGCTTATTTAGTCCTTACAAAATTTGTTAATTGTTTCCACAAATCCATGCCTTCGTCTTTATATTTCACCCAAAACTGGGCGGGGTTGATTATTTGCACACCTTGATGTTCCTCCAGCTTGAGAAGGTCATTATCGCTTGTCACTAAATACTCTGCTTCGGCTTCCACGGCGCTTTCCAAAATTTTATTGTCTTCCGGGTCGCTGACAATGCTAATTTGGCGCCTGTTAAACACCCAGTTTATTTGGGCGAATAGCTTATCTAAGTCTTGCCGATAGTCGTCGTTGTCTATTAATTGCGAAGCGATGAGTTTATTTTCCCGCAAAGTCTGCTTATTGGCGTAAGCTTCTATTTCTCCGGCAATAACCGCATCGATAATCTTTTTTTCATAAGAATAGTCGTCTTTAAAGCCGTTGATTAGGACGTTTGTGTCAAGGACAATTTTCATATGTAAACGGATTAACACGGATGATTACGGAGCGACACGGAAAGCGGGTTTACGATCGTTTGTATAGATTAGTCTTTTGATAAATAATTGGGGCGAATTAAAGTTGACCAAGAAACCCAGTTCATATTTGCTTGCTTGTAAATAAGACAACTGCTGTTTTGTAAACTGTGGGCTTGTAAAATCAGCGGCCTTTATCTCGACTATAAGCAGTTCTTCAACGAGGAAATCCGGCCTATAAGTTCCGAGCGGTTCGCCAGAATCCAAGGAAAAGATTGTTATGGTTGGTTGTCTTTTAAATTTTAGCCCTCGCTTTGTAAACTCTTCGTCCAGCGCATTTTCGTATATTGATTCCTTAAGCCCTTTCCCGTATTTTTTTGAAACTTCTAAAATAGCACCTCTGACTTTGTAACTAAGTTCTTCGTGGAGTAGTTTATTTGGTTTTTCTGAGTCCGTGTTCATCGGTAATCATCTGTGTTTATCAGTTTTGATGGGCATTAAATATTTACGCTGGTTTTCATCAAGATCGATAAAATTGTCAGTCAGCTCCTTAATCTTAGAACTACACGATCGTCCAAAAGCAATAGTTTCCGTCAGTTGGCCCGACATTTGCAAATATTCCAAAAGCGGTACAAAGTCGCCGTCTCCCGATGCCAACACTACCACATCTATCTTATTCATCATTTTAATAATGTCCATGGCAATGCCTACGTCCCAATCCCCTTTTTGGTGGCCGCCGGCAAAGGTTTGCAGGGCTTTGGTTTTTACTTCAAAGCCGGCTTTGTCCAGGGCTTCAAAAAAAGTATGCTCTTCAGGCATATCCGCCTGCACCACATACGCTATCGCACGAACTAACCTGCGGTCGCCGACCGCTTCATTAAGCACTTCATTAAATTTTACTCTGGCGTTGTAGAGGTTGCGCGCGGAATAATATAAATTCTGCACGTCCACAAACACGCCTACTCTTTGGTCCGGGTTTCTTATAGACATAAGTCGCTAAATTAATAATTTTTGTTCTTCTTTAGCTTCATCTAGCTTTAAAGATGAAGCGTTGCTTATGCTTGATTTTAATTTAACAAAATCGTTGGTTACCGTGCCCATTGTGTTGCCCGCGTTTTTTATGTGGTTGCCAAGGACATCTAAATTTCTCCCGAATTTGTCCGACTCCTGCTTTATGCCGGCAATCATTGCCAAAATAGCCTGCGCGGCTTGGTTAACTTTTTGCCCGCGGAGGGAAAGTAAAATTATTTGTAGATGATGGTATAAAGTATTCGGGCTTACAAAGTAAACTTTCTTTTCGCGGCCATACGATAATGTTGCCGTATCATCGAGCACCTCGCTAAAAACCCCCTCGCTCGGGATATACATTAGCGCAAAGTCAAAAGTATTTTCCTGGGGCAAAATATATTTTTTGTGGATTTCGTCCACGCGTTTTTTTACGTCTTTTAAAAAAGTTTTTTTCAGAGCGTCTGATGCTTCGTCCGTCGTGGCTTCTTTAAACAGCCTAAAATTTTCCATTGAAAATTTACTGTCTATCGGCAATATTTTTTCTCCTACGTTGATTATGGCGTCCACCACCTCGCCATTGTTAAACTTGTGCTGGATTTCATAGCCATTTTTTGGCAAAGCCTGCGAAAGCATATTTTCCAGCATTTCTTCGCCAAAGTTGCCTCTTAGTTTTGGCGAGGCCAAAGTTTCCGTCAGCCGCCTAATGTCCGGCCCGACTTGGGATATTCCCCCAAGTTCTTTGGTCAATTGGGCAATCACGCGCCCGGCATTATCCAAACGTTCATTTATGGCTTTATTAGTTTCGTTTATGCTTTTTTGCATGCCCTCGCGAGTCTGTTCCGTGCCCTGCTTTATGTCTTTCATCCACTCCATCATAACTTTGAGAGATGAGTCGTCCGAAGGCTTTTCCGACTTCTTTTTTAAATCCATTAAAAAATAAAAAAGCACCCCAAAACCGGCTATAAAAAGGATTAAAATTATATACAAAATTGATGTTTGCATGGATTTATTTTACCATATTATGGGGCTTAAACAAAATTAGCTATATATTCTTAAATTAAGTAAATATTGTATGGGCAAACCAAGAGGTTACGCGCATGTTGATAGGGACCCGGAGCTTCGGCGGGCTATGTTAGATTTTCAGAAGAGGATTAATTTGGAAGATGATGGTCAGGAAGGCTATGGGCTTGAACCCCGCCCTGGCTCCCCTGCTTCCGGGGGTGCCTCGGACAGCGCCCGCGATAAAATTCCCGACAGGCCAATGGAGGAAGAGTAAATTTTAATTTAAAAAAATAGCCGGGAGGAGTTCTCCCGGCGTCCGGCTGTCCTGGCCATTGTTATTCCAGGATTTCGAGGGTAAACCTTTTCTTGAGCTTCATCCCTGAGGCCGCGAGGATGGTCCGAATGGACCGGGCTGTTCTACCTTGTTTTCCAATGACCTTGCCAAGGTCGCTCTGGGCCACCCTTAGCTCCAATACGGTGGTCTGCTCGCCCTCCACCGCGGCTACTGATACTTCCTCGGGGCTGTCAACCAGAGCTTTGGCAATCTGCGTTATTAGCTCCTTCATATCCATACCCATTTCCTCCTGATCTCGAACTTGATTTCCCCGCTGTCTGGGGAGGTGAAGTCAGTTTATACCTGCTAACATAATAATTCAAGCTAATAAAGCCCTTGCGTAAGTTTTAAATTTATTGTAGAATAGTAAGGCTAATTCATCGCGGGATAGAGCAATTGGCAGCTCGCAAGGCTCATAACCTTGAGGTTCCCGGTTCGAGTCCGGGTCCCGCAACCACGGGTCAATCACCCTTCACTTCGTTCGTTTTTGACTAAAGTCAAAAAACTCACTCCGTTTCGGGTGTTGCCCCTTTACCCCAAATTTTCCTAAGTTAAACCTTAGAAGAAAATTTGGGGCCCCGATGGGAACAATCAAACCATGATTGCTCCGTGGTTGCGACAACGCACAACATATGTAAAACCTAAAAGTGACAGCTATTTTCCTGCTGTCCGGCAGGTTTTTATTATCATATTTAATCCCAAATACGGCGGCGTAGCTCAGCTGGTTAGAGCGCGGGACTCATAAGTCTGCCGAAGGCAGATCAGTGGTGCCATTCCACCTAAAAACTATTAGGAAATATCAAATGTTCTTTGCTTATATTTTAAGAAATCCAAAAGGAGTTCTCTACAAAGGTTCTACTGATAACTTGGAGAAAAGGGTTTTTCAACACAACAGCGACGATGGTTTTAAAAGCTTTACTGGAAAACGAGGACCATGGAAGCTTGTTCATTCAGAAAAATTTGAAACGAGAAAAGAAGCGGAAGTCAGGGAAAGATTTTTTAAATCAGGAAAAGGAAGAGAATTTTTAAAAGACAAAATCAAATAGTACTTGGCGGCGTAGCTCAGCTGGTTAGAGCGCGGGACTCATAAGCCCGAGGTCGGTGGTTCGATCCCACCCGCCGCTACCAATAAGTGAATAAATCAAGTCCAATACGGACCGGTAGCTCAGTTGGTTAGAGCGCTCCCCTGTCACGGGAGAGGTCGCGGGTTCGAGTCCCGTTCGGTCCGCCACAAAAAACCATCCTTATCAAGGATGGTTTTTTGTATAAATTGTGTATAGGATATAAAACACAAAACCACTCTAAATTTGAGAGTGGTTTTGTTATTCCCCCGAAGGGGAATAGCTGCGAGGTAAGATTAAGCGCGCTTCTTTTTGGAACCGCCTTTTTTCTTTCTCTTTGCAGCTTTCTTTTTTTTAGCCATTGGGCTAGTCTCCCGAAGCGCTACTGATTTTGGCAACGCTTCTTAATTTTCTACTATCCCGTGTAAACGAGATTAAGTAGTGACACAATTATTTTCGGTTTTTTCCCCCAAGATTTTCGTTTCCTTCAGAATCTTTTTACAATTCTATTTTTATTTTACCGTTATTTAAAATATTTGTCAAGGGTTTTTGGGCTGTTGATAACTTTTTTCAGGATATTTTTTTGTTTTGAAGATTTTATTTTATCTTTTTCTTTACTGATTTTAGTTTTGGTCAAAGATTTTATCAGCTCAAAATTATTTTTCATCGCGGCTTTGGTTTTATTTTCCAGTTTAAAATTTAAAATTAAACAAAACCTTAAAGCGCGAATAATCCGCAAGGGATCTTCCTGAATCCTTTTTTCATCGCCGCCGATAAATCTAACTAGCTTATTTTTAATATCCGACAAGCCATTGTTAAAGTCTAAAAGTCGGCTATTTTTTAAGCTTAAATATAAGGCATTTATTGTAAAATCCCTGCGTTTGCTGTCCTGGCGCGCGTTGCTAATAAACCTAACCTCATGGTAGCGCGAGTCCCCTTCTAAGTCTTTTCTAAAGGTTGTAATTCCAACTTTCAGGTTTTTTTGCTGTGCGGTTATGACGCCGAATTTTTTGTTTGCATCAGTATAATCTATTCCCATTAATGATAGTATTTTTGTAACTTGCTCCGGTTTTGCGGCAGTTGCGATGTCAATGTCAACAATCTTTCTTTTAAGCAATAGGTCTCGGACCATACCGCCAACAAAAAAAGTTTGGGAAAAGTTTTCCACAAGCGCGTGGTAAACCTTTACGCCAAACTTTTCTAATTCTGATTTTGGTTTGTGAATAAATTTATTCATTCATCGATCCAATATTTTCCGCGGACTGCTTTCTGTGAGCATGTCTGCGGGCAATATTTAATCTGACTAAACTTTGCTGAAGCACCCCGGCGACTTTTGCATATTCCTGCTCTGACATTGCTCCCGGTTCCTTCATCGCTTTCTCGGCTTTTTCTTTTGCCTCCTCGGCATGCTTTTGGTCAATTTCAAAATGGTGCTGGGCTGCATCGGCCAGGACTATGACCTGGTTGTTTGGCCTTATTTCCACAAACCCGCCCGCTACGTAAACAAAAAAGTCGTCATTGGCCGTTTTGGCGTGCAGTTCGCCCGGGACTAAATTGGCCACCAGTGGAATATGGTGTGGGAGGATGGTAATTTGTCCAAGCGACGTTGGACATGACAAAGAAGCCAGTTCTTTGGAAAGAACGGTTTTTTCCGGCGTAACTAGTTGGAAGTTTATTTGATCCATGTTTTATTCATCCTTGTCATTGCGAGTGCATCCGAAGCAATCTTATACCAGAAATAAGGGATTGCCACGTCGGCCGTCCGCCTCAGGCGGACCCGGCCTCCTCGCAATGACACAAACTTAGTAACTATTTGACCTGATCAATTCCACCTTTCATGTAAAAAGCGGCTTCGGGCTTATCATCATGCTTACCATCAAGTATTTCCTTAAAAGCTTTTATAGTTTCTTTAAGCGGGACGTATTCACCTTTGGTGCCGGTGAAAACTTCGGCTACTGCAAAAGGCTGGGAAAGGAAGCGCTGGATTTTGCGGGCGCGGGCAACAATAATTTTATCTTCATCCGGCAGTTCTTCCATACCTAAGATTGCGATGATGTCCTGCAAGTCTTTGTAGCGCTGTAAAACTTTCTGTACCTGCCTGGCAACATCGTAATGCTCTTGTCCGACTATATTTGGGTCAAGAATGGTTGAAGATGAATCTAAAGGATCCACAGCCGGGTAGATTCCAAGTTCGGAAAGCGGGCGGCTCAATACCACGGTGGAGTCTAAGTGGGCAAAAGTTGTGGCCGGAGCCGGGTCGGTTAAGTCGTCAGCAGGAACATACACGGCTTGCACGGATGTAACCGAACCTTGTTTGGTAGAGGTGATTCTTTCCTGTAATTCACCCATTTCAGAAGCCAAGGTCGGTTGATACCCTACGGCAGATGGAATACGTCCAAGCAAAGCAGAGACTTCGCTTCCAGCTTGTGTAAACCTAAAAATATTATCAACGAATAATAAAACGTCCTGATGTTCTTCATCGCGGAAAAATTCAGCCATGGACAAAGCGGACAAAGCTACGCGGGCACGGGCTCCGGGCGGTTCATTCATTTGCCCGAACACCATTGCGAGCTTGTCCAGCACGCCGCTTTCCTTCATTTCGTGGTAAAGGTCGTTTCCTTCGCGGGTCCTTTCCCCTACTCCGGC
>JAHFJJ010000037.1 GCA_023245895.1 Candidatus Doudnabacteria bacterium | reverse complement strand
GCTCAAGCTCGGCCCCGACCAGCTTTTGGCTGTCCTGGTTTTTTAATGTGATGGTATAAACTGCCTCGCTTCCGCTGGGCACCTGGGCGGGAACCTGCACGTCAATTTGGATATTGGCTTCGGTCAGCACCACCTGCGGCGCTTGTTTAAACGCAAAGTAAGCCAGCGCCGAAATAATTATAACCCCGATAAAAATTGCCCAAAAATAAATTTTATTGGCTTTGTAAAAACCTTTAAAGCCGCCGGCTGATGTTGTGGTTGGGTCAACAGCATAAACAGGCGTTTCCACCTGTTTGGTAACAAACCCCTGGTTTGGAGGATTTTGATTATTAGATGTTGGGTTGGTTTCGTCGGCCATAAGTTACTATATTATAACATACCTGACTTTTTTTAAGACCCAAACCATGCGCTTGCCTGAAACCCTGGCCGCAGGCACAAATCCCATCTGTTTGCAGTATACGCAAACAATCAAATTCTTGGTCAAAAGAAAAACCCACGGATTTGCAACAAGCATTTCCGTGGGGTGGCGCCGAAGCGCCAGAGGAAAAAAAAGAAGCGCCCAGGGTCTAAGCGACCGAGGGGTTTTTCTGGCAGACCAACCGGATCATCCGGCTGAAGTTGCCGGAAAGCCAGGGGAAAAACAGCCCCCACCGCCGCGACTTGGCCTCCCAGCGGAAGTAGGCCACACAGCGCTTATCATGTTCATCCAGAATTTCTGTAAGCGGCATAGCGAAATAGTGCCTGCCGCGGGATTCTACGGGAAAAATTTCCTTTCCCTCGTCCTGGGCCTTGAACAACTCGGCCGCGTAGCCGAGGCTGCCGATGGCATTGAGTTCAACCGCCCGCTGGAGCAGGACCTCACCGCCAATCAAATCTCCGTCGCTGTCATTTAGTGGACAAACATAATCCACATTGGCGAGATTGACATCTCCCTCCAGCTTGTCCTTCCGGACTCCCTCTTCGGTAACGTAGACCTTCCAGCCCACCCGCAGTAAGCCGGTTTCTTCGGCCCGGCGGGGAGTTACAATACCGCTGGCCATCTTGACCAGATTTTTGACCACTCCTGCCACTAGGTCTTGCAAGTGCCCGCCATTTTCAATAACTCCAGCCTGCCACTCTTCCGCTTTGATATTCAACTTGGCGAAGAGCGGCCTAAGCAGGACGTTTAGAACGTGATCGATTTTGGCCAGGCGTTCATCAGCCAAGGCCCCTTCAGACGTGATCAATGGCTTATCCATCGTCATCATCCTCCTAAATGGAATTGTGAAATCAGTCCGACTAGCGAACTGGCATAGCTTTCGCTATAGCTTAATACCCAAAAATCCTTTTTTCAGGCCAAAAGCTGTAGCTAATCTTTGACTAATATTATACTCCTTTTTCTCTTTTTTGTCAAGCCAAATTTAAAAAATCCCTTATAAATATAAGGCTTTATTGTTTAAGAAAATTTTCCGACTTTACTTTTCTCTCCAGTTGGTATTCTATAAACCGGGACAAAAAATCCTGGAGCGGCGCAAGGCCGGTAGGATTGGTAAAAGATACTAGCTGATTAAAATCACTGTTTTTTAATTTTAAAAACAACTCGTCTTTCCTGTCAGGAACCCCAAAACCCGAAACTTCCAAAATTCCTATTTTAAATTTGGCCAGGCCCAAGTCTAAAACTTTTTGCTCATGGTGGTTGTTGAGAAACTGCAAAAAATTTTCCAAAAGATTAAATAAATTTTCGTTCTTTTGCTCATCCGCGGTAAATTTTAAAACCAGCTCCGCGGCATAAAAAGCCATTTTCATTGCTGGAAGTTTTTCCCTCAGCTGATGATAAACCTTTATAGTTTCAGCTCCGATTATTTTGGGGAACTTTCCAGTGGTCAGGATTATATCTACTAAAAACAAAGCCTGCAGTTTTTGCTGCAGCTTTGATTTGGAAGATTTTACCGACTTAGCCAAAACCCTGACTTTCCCCTGCTCTTTGGTAAAAAGCGTGATTATTTCATCACCCTCGTTGAAGGGTTGTTTTTTGAGGATTATGGCGGTGAGTTTGGTTTCTCTCATAATATATCGAATCTGCGAATAGACGAATCAACGAATACTTTACGAAACTGCGAATTCGTATTTTCGTAGACCTTCGTAGATTCGTTCTGTTCGTTGATTCGATATATTACTAAATCTTTATCATCCCCAACCATATCGCTTTCCCATCCACCGTAGCCTGGGCTTCAAAGTCCACTTCCACTTCCAGGCTTTTATTAACCTGGCTGACAAAAGTTTTTTTGCGGTCCAGCATGGAAAGCAAAATATCTTCTAAAGCATCATCCTGCGTGTTGTAATACAAATCCACCAGCTCCCCTACTTTCAGCCCGCTCTTCTTGCGCAAATCCTGGACCTGGCGCTCCAGTTCGCGCGCCGCGCCTTCCTGCTTCAATTCAGGAGTTAAATTTAAATTCAGGTAAAAATTCTCAACATCTTTTGTGCCTGCCATTACGGCCGTGCCTTCTGGGCGCGTATCTTTGTCTATCAAAGTTTCCTCAAACTTTTTTACATTCAATTCTTCCAGTATTAACTTAACCAGTTCTTCATCCAGACTGCTGTCTTTCTGCTTGGTGTCAAAAGCCGCGGACTGCAAAGGCTGGCGTACGGGCAAAGACTTTTCCTTGCGTATGGCCAGTCCTAAAGACACCGCTTCCCTTACAATTTCCATATCCTTAAGCAGTTTTTCATTTATATCGCCATAACCTTCAGCCCACGGCTCCAAATGCACCGACTCCCTGCCTGTTACATCTTTATAAATAAATTCCGCCAAAAACGGCATGAACGGGGCCAAAAGCTTAGAAAGCTCGGCCAACACAAAACCCAAAGTAGCCAAAGCCGCCTTGGCGTCTTCGCCGCCGGCTTTGATGCGGTCACGGCTCCTTCTTACGTACCAGGTAGAAAGTTCGTTTACAAAATCCACTATTTCCTTGCCGGCTTTGACTGTATTGTAGGCATCCAAATATTCGGTAACCAATTTCTGGCTTTGGAGCAGCCGCGTGGCTATCCATTTATCCAAAACATTCTGTGATTCCGGCGCTTCCAGTTGTTCTATTTTTCTTCTTTCGTACAGCCTTAAAAAACTCCAGACATTGTAAACCAGCGCGTTAACCTTGCGGCTGACTTCCAGCACGCCTTTTTCGGAAAAATTTAAATCTTCCCCGGTAACAACCGGCGATGACAAAAGGTAAAAACGCAAAGCGTCCGCGCCGTATTTTTCTATGACGAGATTGGGGTCGGGATAATTATTCTTGCTTTTGGACATTTTGCTGCCATCCTCGGCCAAAATGGTTCCGGTAGTAACCACATTTTTAAACGGCGCTTTGCCAAAAATAATTGTGCAAATAACATGCATGACGTAAAACCAGGCTCGGGTTTGGGGGATGTATTCCACCACAAAGTCCGCGGGAAAACGATTTTGAAAATTATTAATATTTCTCTCCGTGTTGGTCTGTGCTGCAGTCGATCCGTGTCCATCCGTGTAGTTCTCAAACGGCGCGTGGAGTTCCGCAAACGGCATACTTCCGCTCTCGACCCAGCAATCAACGACTTCCGGAACCCTTTGCATTTTGGATTCGCATTTTTCGCATTTGATATTTATTTGGTCTATATAAGGCTTGTGCAAATCTATTAATTCCTCCGGGGTCTTCACCCCCTCTCCCCCTGGGAGAGGGCCGGGGTGAGGGTTTTGTGGATAAACCTCATCAAAATTTATTGATTTTTCTTTCAGCTCAGAAATAGAACCTATGCAAATGATATTTTTGCACTCTTTATTTTCGCACTTCCAAAACGGCAATGGCGTAGCCCAGTACCTGTTGCGTGATATGTTCCAGTCCGGCGCGTTTTCTATGCCCTGCTTAAACCGGCCTTCTTTTAAATGCCCGGGATACCAGTTTACGCTTTCGTTATTTTTCAATAGTTCCGGTTTAACTTTTTGGATGTTAATGAACCAGGCCGGCAAGGCATTGTAATAAAGCGGCGTGGCGCAGCGGTAGCAGTGCGGGTAGCTGTGTAAATAATTTTCGGTCTTATATACCTTGTTTTGATCTTTAAGTTCTTTTAAAATTATTTTATCGGCCGTTTTAAAGAATACTCCCCGCAAATGCTCGGGGGCGGCTTGTGTATATTTGCCCTGGTGGTCCAAAACCTCCTGCCTTGGCAGGCCTTTGTCTTTAGCCAGCTGATAGTCATCCTCGCCATAAATAGGGGCGCTATGGACAATGCCGCTGCCGTCCGTTGTGGTAACAAAATCCGCCAGAAAAATCCTGTGGGCCCTGCCCCCTTTTCCCTCTCCCTCTGGGAGAGGGCCAGGGTGAGGGTTATCCGATATTACACCCGGATACAAAGGCTCATATTGCAAGCTTTCCAGCGCCCTGGCCGGAAATTCCGATATCACTTCATAACCACCCTCTATAATAGACAGCCTTTCCTTGGCCAAAATATACCTTTCGCTACTTTCTTCCATTTCTACCATTACATACACAATATCCGGCCCTACGCTAAGGGCAGTATTGGCCGGCAGCGTCCACGGTGTGGTAGTCCAAGCCAATATGTAAGTGCTGTCATTTGTCAGGTCATTTACAATCCTCTGGCCTTTGGGCATTTTGAATTTGGCGTAAACCGATTCCTCGTTAATCTCGCGATACGAATTATCCATGGCCACTTCAAAGTTGGATATTGGCGTCTCACAGCGCGAGCAATACAGCAAAACTTTGCGGTCTTCGTAAATTAGCCCTTTATTCCAAATCTGTTGCAATCCCCACCAAACCGATTCCATATAGCTGGTATCCATGGTCTTGTAGGAGTTGTCAAAGTCCACCCAGCGGGCTACCCTGTTTATTGTTTTGCCCCATTCTTCCGCGTACTTTAAAACGCTCTCTCGGCATTCCTGGTTGAATTTATCCACGCCG
>JAHFJJ010000036.1 GCA_023245895.1 Candidatus Doudnabacteria bacterium | reverse complement strand
TAAGATGGAGAACAGCGAGGATTTTAACAAAAAAATAAATTGCAAGGCATCCTCTGACCTGTTTGCTCCCTATGCCAGGAGCGCGTTCATGGTTTGGGAATATTCTTCCCATTTTGTTTTAGCGTCCTCTTTGCGGAGAACGCAGGGCGTGCCCGGCAAATGGAACACGCCTTCACTTGTATCCAGGGCTAAACCCACCAAGTAGGCGGGCGGGAGCGGCAAACAAATATACTCCACTCCCTCAATCGTGAGCGACTGTCCCGGGCTCATGGCCTCAAGGACTATCGCCACTTCATCCTCCACCCCATCCAATGCCCAGGTGTGAAACCTTACCACCTGGCGGCCTTTCGATTCAATCATTGCTTTCATTGCCGTTCTCCTTCCCAAACTATTTACAAACTTTTACAAACAAATTGGAAAAGGGAACATTTGCCTCCTTTACTTCTTCACCGATTTGTCGGGAAGGGCGGAAGCGGTAATCCTCAAATCCGACGTTCAGTCGGATGGGGAGATGAAGATTATCGCTTTCCGCTCTGCCAAACAAAAACCCCGGCTTTCCGGGGAGATACAAAAATTATACTATAGATAGCCTTTAGCTCTTATGGCCATTGGCTGTTCTAATACCTTCTCCCCAGAAGGTTAAATCTATTAAATTTTTAACCTATAATTATACCTTATTTTTACTATTTTGTCAATAATATTTACTCAAATTGCTTTTATTTAAGCCATAAAATATTAAATTAGGCTTAAGCATTACCCATCTTTATGTCTCAAGGTTAAAGAGATTCCTTGGATGCACTCGGAATGACACAAGTGCGTGAACATCCGCCTTCGTCCGCCTCTGGCGGACTACGGCGGATTGCTGTCTATTAAAAATAATAAAAGTCAGCAAAAAAGCAGGGACGATGGTGGTCGTCCCGCTAGAGTTACCTGCCTATTTGGCTTTCAGGCCATTTTTTCCTGGCCCTGGAGCAGAGCCTGCTCCAGGATTTCGCGATTCACAGCAACCGCCTGTTTCAGGAATTCCGCAGTTTTGGGAAATTGCTCAAAGTTCAAGTCTTTAATAACTTCCCACTGCTTTTCCAAAATCGGCCACAAAAATTCTTTTGTCCAATCATAGCCGTTCTCGGAAAGCGCGGAGCCGCCGGTGCCGTAGTTGTCGCACAGGTCGGCAAATTTGATGAGTAAAGCCGGTTCGGAAACCGACTTCAACTTTTCGGCGTAGAGCGCGACTTGGCCGTCGCCGAAACGGTTGGTGTCTTCTTCAATCCAGCAGTCAACGTCATTCCCAAAATTCTCTTGCACTTCTTTTCTGGAAATAGTGGTGTCTTCATAAAGGTCGTGGCCAAGTCCGGCAAGCACTAAATTTTCTTGCTGCTCTGCTGAACCTTCGCCGCTATTTTCTAACGCTCTGCGCAAAAGCAATCCAACCCGTTCGCAGTGCGGCCAGTAAGGCTTGACCCCGCCTTCCCGAGTTTGCCCTGCGTGGTACTTCTTCACGACCGCCAGCATCCCATCATACTTTCCGCTCATCTGGTTTCTCCTTCTGTAAACAAGCTTCTATAATACTCCTGCCACTGTGGCCAGTCTTTGTTAATGTTTTGATAATATTCTTTCCGGTCACGATAGTTCGGCAGGCCATGACCGCTACGCGCCAAAACCATACCTGAAAGCAATCTGGTAGAACGTCCGCAGCCGTCAGCCGGCGCGTGGATTTCGCCGTCAAAACGTTTCTCTACCCAACCGGCAAATTCAACCGCGTCAGTATTCCCCTGCATGCGCTGGCAAAACTCGCGGTAAAAAGCTTGTAAGTCCGGCTCTATCTGCCCCGGAAGGCTTTGAATGGGAAATTCTGTTTGCCAGTTACGCCAAATCCCTTGGCCTGGCGGCAACAACCCTTCGCTGACTTGGCTAACTAACTCCTCAACAAACCTCGCTACTTCTTCGGGACTGGCAAACCGGTCCTGCCGGTGTTCCCAGGCAAGCTTAAGCGCTTGCTGGAAATTTGCCGCGGCTCTGTCCGCCAGTTCGTTTCCTTCCAAGGCCAGCTTGGGTTTTTCTTCGGCCGAAGACGTATCTGAAACCCCGCCAAATGTCCTTGACATGGCTTCCGAATTTGCCATCATTTGCCTTTCAAAGTCCTCTTGGCTTTGGAGGCCCTGCATTGCTATTTTGCGATCAATATTGGCATCGCTCATAAAATTTTATCCTTTTCTGTATTCTAACATAAAATTACCAATGAAAGCCGCCTCCTTTAAATTGACAATGTACAGCTTATTTCAGGCCGCAACCCAACTTGCGAAAATCTCCCCGACTCAAGCAAGTGAGTTACGGCCTGGAAAAAGATCCCGTCAGATGACAGGACTGGCCAGTACAGGATGATGTAACTACGCGGTTTTTTCATCGCTGGCCGCCTTCTTCCCACCGCCTTATAACAGCAAGAACCTGCCGATAAATTTCCCGGCCTTCCTCCTCGGCCATGCCCCTGACTTGGTTCTCCAAAAACCACAAAAAGTCGGAAAAACTAATCCGGAATTTAATGTATGGAACATCCAAATTGCCATCCCAGATTACGCCTTCTACTCGCTTATCTCTTTTCCATATGACAGCGTCAAAGGTCATGGGCAAGGCTTCATAGTCAGGCTCCCCGGACTCGGCGCATTTGGGGCCTTGCACGCCTTTAACAACAAAATATACAGGCGTCTCCCAAATCCAGCCAAAATACTTGTCATACTTTTTTGGCAGGCTTTCCAAACCGCCCAAAACAGTCCAAGCGTCCGGCCTATAACCAAACAGGCAGTACATCAAAATCTGAATCATTTTCATTTGCCCCTCCTAAGGGTTTGCGGTTAATTTGTGTTTACAACTCAATTTAACTCACTTATTCAGAAATATCAATATAAAATGACAACTTATGATAAAATCATATGCCTATTTTTCTTTTAAATAAGGGTAAATAAATAATTATACAAAAATTGACGGAACTTATTGACAAAAATACTAATTTTTACTAAAATGCTAGTATGTACCAAGATATCTTTAAATCAATCGGCCTTTCGCCTAAAGAGGGCCAGGCTTACGAAGCTTTATTAAAGTTAGGGGAAACCAGCATTAAGCCGCTACTGCGGGAAACCGGCTTGAAACGAGGAAACCTCTATGATATTTTGTATTCACTAGAAAAACATGGGTTATGCGAATTAACCCATATAGACAAAAAGACTAAATTTAGACCGGCTTCCCCTGTTAACCTAAAAAATATAGCTGAAACCCAAAGGGACCAAATGGAAAAAGCCAACCGTGAACTGTCCGTAATCTTGCCAAAATTGAATCAGCTCTTTGAGCTTAATTCCACCAAACCATTTGTGGCTTATTATCAAGGGATTGAAGGAATTAAAAAAATCCACAAATTGATTTTGGAAAAGAAAAAACCGCTTAAAATTTTCGCTTCCTTTATTGATAGAAATAACCAAACCATGCGTGAACTTATTGAGAAACAAGCTCATAAACAAAAACTGCTCAGTATTCCTCATCAGGCTTTAGTGCCCGTTAGTAACTATGCCACAACTTTGGAAAAAAAAGCGGAGCACAAAAAATATGGTGTTCAAATCAAGATGTTAACAAATTTTGACCTGACGAGCCAAATAGCGATTTTTGGAAACAGTGTTGCTATTTCGTCATTAGCGCCACAGATTACGACTACCTATATTGAAAATTTCTCCATCGCAAAAACTTTGGAGATTATCTTTAATAAATTGTGGGAACAGGCAAAATCAGCCTATTAAAAACCCCGGCTTTGGGGCAGGGGTTTAAGTTTATTTTAGACAAGCTTGGCGTTGGGAATATTTTTCCAATAGTCTTTAAAGACCTTAGCATAAGGCTTAGCCAGTTTAGCGTCTATTATATAAACGTCCTTGAGTTCAGGGGTATAGAAAAATTTCATAAGGCCCTGGAAATTATAAAGCGCCCTGGGCAGGGAGTAGTCTTCAAAAGCATTGGGCAGGGTCTGGGACAGGGCTTCCTGGTAAGGGTGCGTCCATTGTTCAAAAGGCAGGCGGCAAATTATTAAAGTCTTAACCGGCAAATTACTGACCGGTTCCACGTTTGCCTGGTTGCCCAGGTGCTTTAGGACAAATTTGTCGGTAGCCAATAGAAGGCTGTTTTTGTTTATGCTAAAATTCCGGAATATTTTATTGCTGCCGCCGGAGCTGGTTTGCGCCAGCAAAGCGGCTCGCGGTTTTAATTCCTGGTAATTCTGGTCGTAGAACTCCCTTACTTGCATTGGGCTGGCAAACAGTACTGCAGCAGGAAAAACTTTGTCCGTTTTTATTATTTCCATAATATCCTTTGCTACCGCGGCTTTTTCCAGGCAATGGTAATTTATGGCAGAGGATTTACCCAAAACTTTTTTTATTGAGGAAAACAAATCGCCCTGTTTAGTCGCCTTGTCATTCCGAGGCAAGTGCATCCGAGCCGAGGAATCCCTTAACTTTTTATTACTTTCTGCTTTAAGGGATCCCTCCGCTCCCTCAGATGCATTCGGTCGGTCGGGATGACACAGGCTGGCTTCTGTTGCTTGTTTGACTTTAAAATTTTCCAAGCCCAGCCGCCTTAAAAAAAATTTAGGCAGAATTTCATTGTCCAAGGCGTCGGCAAAACTAACCTTGGCATATGGCTTTAAAATATTTTTTACCAAAGGCGCGATGTTCAGCGGCATGCTTAAAAAAGCGCAGCCTTTTTCGGCCAGTTCAATCCATTTGACGCGGTTATCTTCTGCACTAAAAAAACTTTCCAAATTTTCGGCGAACTTGGCAACCTCTTTGGAAGCTAAAATTTTATTACTGTTGGATATTTTTTTAACAAAGCTGGCCGAAGCCGCTTTAACTTTTATATAATTTTCATTGTACTCAAATTCTTTTGAAATTTTAATATATTGGAAGCCGGGCGGGTCAGTTTGAAACAAAGCATTCACTAGGCCAAAAAATAAATCGCCGGCCAAAAGCGCAGACTCTACGGCTTCCTTAAAGTCTTTATTGCCGGTATTCAGCTCCGGGTTATAGTAAGACTTAAGCAGGTAA
>JAHFJJ010000023.1 GCA_023245895.1 Candidatus Doudnabacteria bacterium | reverse complement strand
AAAATTGGCGGGGCAAAAAAAAGCCATTTTTTCCACTTTTTGGCATATAAAAAAGTTATCGGGGCCGCGGCTAAAAATTCAAGTGAAATAATTACCGTTTCAGAAGCATCCAAAAAAGATATTGCTAAATTTTTACAGGTTAGCCCGTCAAAAATTAAAGTTGTTTACGAGGGGGCTTCCTTAAAAAGCCAAATCAGCGAACAGCAACTCCAGGAGGCAAAAAAAAGATATTTGCTGGACAAGCCGTATTTCTTATTTGTCGGTGTGCTGGAGCGTAAAAAAAATTTAGTTAATTTAACGCGCGGGTTCGATTACTTTTTGCAAAAATATAAATTAAATATGGATTTGGTAATTGTCGGCAAGGCGGATGCGCATTATCCGGAAATTAGGTATAAGGCCATGGACGTTAAACATTCCGGGAATTTGGTTTTTACCGGCGAGGTGGATGAAACAGAGCTGGAAGCTTTGTATAAAGGCGCGTTTGCTTTTACTTCAGCTTCCCTGCACGAAGGTTTTGGCCTGCCCGGCGTTGAGGCTTTGGGTTTTGGCCTGCCGCTGATTGTTTCTAACATTGAAGTTTTTAATGAAATTTACGACAACGCCGCCATATATTTTAATCCGCTTGACCCGGCTGATATTGGCGAGAAGATGAATTTGCTTGTCAGGGACGTCAGGTTTTATGAACAAATGAGCCAAAAAAGTTTTGAAAGGTCAGGGGAGTTTAGCTGGGATAGGGCGGCGGCGGAGACGCTAGGGGTTTATAATTCCATTCTCGGCTAGTAGGTGTTAGTGTAGTTAGCCCATTTATGGGCTGTCCTAACAGTATACAAGCAGCCGATAAATCGGCTAACTACATTTTTGCAAATAATTTTATCTTTTATGAGAATATTATTAGTAGGCGGCGGAAGCGGCGGGTCCGTAGCTCCTTTGCTGGCCGTTGCCGAGGAGATTAAAAAAACACACCCCAAAGCCAGGTTTTTGCTGGTAGGCAGCAAGTCGGGTCCGGAAAAAAACATGGCGGCAAAAGCCGGCATGCCTTTTGTTGCCATTGCGGCTGGGAAATTGAGGCGCTACTTTTCCTTAAAGAACCTCGTTTCGCCGCTTTTGACTTTGGCGGGTTTTTATCAGGCTTTTAAGATTTTAAAATCTTTCAAACCCGATTGTGTTTTTGGCGCCGGAAGCTTTGTCCAGGTTCCGGTGGTCTGGGCGGCTTGGTTTTTAAGCATCCCGGTTGTTTTACATCAGCAGGATATTGTGCCCAGCCTGGCCAATAAATTATGCCAGCTGGCGGCGGTAAAAATGACCGTAAGCTTCCGCGACAGCCTTAAAAGTTTTTCTTCCAACACGGGCCTCTTTTATACAAAAGACCACCACAAAGTGGTTTTTACAGGCAATCCATTTAGGCAGGAGCTTAAAGCCGGAACCAAAGAAAAAGCCGCCAAATTTTTTAATTTGCGTTCCGACCTGCCCACCCTGTTAGTTTTGGGCGGCGGGACAGGGGCGGAGTTCATAAACAAGCTTATCCAAAAAAGTCTGCCCCAGCTTACTAAGACGGTACAGGTTATACACTCAACCGGCAGGGGAAAATCTATATCGGACAAAACTGAAAGTTACCATCCGTATGAATTTATTGACCATATGGCCGAAGCCTACGCGGTCGCGGATATTGTAGTTGCCAGGGCCGGTCTTTCCACCATAACCGAGTTGTCAAACCTTAAGAAAGTAAGTATAATTATTCCCATGCCTGAAACCCACCAGCAAGACAACTCTTGGCATTTGCTGCAAAACCAGGCGGCAATTATTTTAACCCAAAATAAAGTTACATCTGCCGGGTTTGTTGGCCTAATAAGGAAGTTGCTGTTTGCCGGGGACGTCCAGGCAATGCTTAAGGAAAATATTGGCAAAATTATGCCCCACAATTCCGCGGAAAAGATAAGCGAAATAATTTTAAAGTCAGCATTGAATAATGAAGGACCTGCAATTTAATTTAGAAGATATACTTGAGCGTCAAGGCGCGCGCCTTTACTTTGTAGGCATAGGCGGTATTGCCATGTCCGCAGTCGCGAATATTGCGGCGCGTTTTGGCTATGAAGTCTCGGGTTCTGACAGCCGGGATATCTATTCTCCCGCAAAGGACGTTTTAGATGCCTCCAAAATTTCCTATTTTGTCGGCTACAGCGCGGAAAAAGTAAAAAAGTCGCCAGCCGATTTATTTATCCTTTCTGCCGGGGAGGATACTTCCAACCCCGAAGTCCAATATATCGTAGAAAATAATTTGCCCCGCGTTGGCCTAGCCGAATTGCTTTATTTTTTAGCAAAAGATAAATTGCGAGTGGTGGTAACCGGAACCCACGGCAAGTCCACAACCACGGGCCTTTTGGGGCATTTGTTTAAAAATTTGGATGACAGTTCATTTATGGCCGGGGGGGTGTTGCAAAATTACAACAGCAATTTCCACACCGGCGGCGGACATTATTTTATTTTTGAAGGCGATGAATATAAAGAGCAGTTTGACGACCCCACCCCCAAATTCCACTATTACAAGGCGGACGTTTTGGTGCTGACAAATTTGGAATATGACCATCCGGACCTGTTTGAAAGTTTTGAAGCGCTAGAGCAGGAATTCAGGCTTTTAATTGAGACTTTGCCCGAGGATGGGCTTATTGTTTATAACGCTGACGATGCGGCGATAAGTAAGCTGGTACACGAGTCCAATTTAAGTAAGGCCAGCTTTGGCATACATAACGAAGCGGATTTCAGGATTGAAAACGTTAAATATGATTCGGACTTTACCACGCTGGAAGTTATAAATAAATTCAGCAAAACAGTTTCCAGTAAATTGCTTGGGCAAACCGAGCAGTATAAAATCCAATTGCCGGGAGAAATAAATGTTTATAACTCGTTGGCGGCCATTGCTACGCTCCGCACATTAGGGTTTGCCCAGGAACAGATTGCTTTGGATTTACTTACCTACAAAGGGATTAAAAGGCGGTTTGAAATTGTTGGACAAAAAAATGGAGTTACCATCGTGGACGATTACGCTCACCACCCAACCGCCGTTCGCGAAACCTTGGAAGCCGCGCGTCTCCGTTTCTTCCCCCCTCTCCCCCTGGGAGAGGGCCGGGGTGAGGGTCCTAAAGGGAAACTCTGGGTCGTGTTTGAACCCCACACTTTTAGTCGTACCAAAGCCACATTAGATGATCTTGTAAAAAGCTTTGACGCGGCGGATGAAATTTTAATATCCGACATCTATCCGGCCAGGGAAAAAGCATCTGATGCCACAATATCATCGGCCGATGTAGTAAAGGCAATCAAATCCGCAATCCGCAATCCGCAATCTAAAATTAGGCTAGTCCACAAAAAACAACAAGCCCTGGATATAATTAAAACCGAATCCAAGTCCGGAGACGCCGTAATTGTAATGGCAGTAGGCAATTTTAACCGCTTGGCTTATGAGCTAAAGGAAGTTTTGTAATGCAAATTCAGGAGAATGTTTTACTAGCCCCATACACAACCTTTAAAATTGGCGGGCCGGCCAGGTATTTTTGCGTTGTGAGCGACCAGTTCGACGCTTTGCAGGCTTATGAGTTCGCGGACAAGAATAAGTTAAAGACTTTTGTGCTGGGAGGCGGAAGTAACATTTTAATTAGCGACAATGGTTTTGACGGGCTTGTACTGAAAGTTGAGAATAGGGGGGTAGAAATTTTATCAGAAGACGCCAATCAGGTCACTTTAAAAGTGGCATCGGGCGAGAACTGGGACGAAGTGGTGAGGTTTGCTGTTAATAATAACTGGTGGGGCATAGAGAATTTATCTCACATCCCCGGCTCTACGGGCGCTATTGCCGTTCAAAATGTAGGCGCTTATGGTCAGGAGGCAAAAAATGTAATAGAGTCTGTGGTGGTGTTTAACAAAGAGACCCATGAGATACAAAATTTGAAGGCTTCAGAGTGCGGTTTTAGCTATCGATCCAGTATTTTTAATACCCAAGCTAAAGGACAGTACATAATTTTTTACATACATTTTAAACTTTCTAAAGTCCCCAAGCCGAACTTATCCTATAGGGATTTAAAAAATAGATTTTTCTTTGCCGAGGACCCTCACCCTAACCCTCTCCCAGGGGGAGAGGGGACAAAAATACCATCGTTAGCGGAAATTAGAAGCGCCGTTATTGAAATCCGGGACCAAAAGTTCCCGTTCCCCACCGAGGCAAAAAAAGGCAATGCGGGGTCTTTCTTTAAAAATCCGGTTTTATCGAAATCCGGCTATGAAAAATTAAGGCAAGCAATCGTTAAAAATTTTGGCAACGATAAGGCATCGGAATTGGATAAGAAAAAATTCAGCGATAGCACAAATTTAACGGCCGTTAAATTTGTGCTCAATGATTCTGTTAAAGTTCCGGCCGCATTTTTAATAGACTTGTCCGGGCTTAAAAATTTATCTAACGGCGGGGCGGCAATAAACCAAAACCAGCCGCTGGTTATAATTAACCAAAGCGGTACTGCTACATCTGCCGAGGTGCTTGGTTTGGCCAGTCAGGTCAAAAATGCTGTCCTGTCCAAAACTGGTATTTCTCTCAATTTTGAGCCGGAATTAATAGGCTTTTAAATTCCGTGGTATAATTAAACAATAAGTTTAATCCTAATACCTATTCATGAACATAAATATAAAAGCTACAAATACAACCCTTACCCCTTCCATAAAAAACTTTGTCCAGGAAAAACTGGAGACCCTGGAAAATTTTATAAAACCCGAAGATAAAATCCGCGTGGAAATACAAGTCGACAAAAAAAAGACAGAACAAATGCCGTTTAGGGCCGAAATAGACATCCAGCCCCACGGGCATTACGCCGAAGCCCGCGGCATAGACATTTACGCGGCACTGGATTTAGTTTTACCAAAAATTAGGGAACAGCTAACCAGGAAAAAGGATAAAGAAGTCAGCCAGAGGCGAAGAAGGGCAAAAGTCAGGTAGTATTGACATTTTTTATTTGGACATATAATATTATATTAATGAATAAATCAGTTCAAAATTTCGGTTTCGGTTTTTATTTTACTCCGTCCGTTGGGACCGGAAATTTTGAGTTGATAAAAACCAGTTAAGCATCCTAAATTTTCAACTTAAAACTTCCCGCCTCAACCAGGCGGGAAGTTTTTGTTTGGCCAATAGGAAGGAGGACTTATGGATACAAAATGCCTTATCGGGAAAAGGCTCATACTTAAGTGGGAAGGGGGCAGTAAAGTATCTGCGCCTATTAAAGAAGCGGTGGAAAGCCATAGCGGGTACGTAAGAATATACTTTGGCGTCCGGGAAGTTGAAGCTACCATTATTCTACCATACAAAAAGGCATTACAGATGGTTCATGCTCAAGTCGAGCACTTTCCACGAAACGGCTATTTTGTAAGGAGGGCGGGACTTTAATGCCCGCCGTAACTTTGGGAAGACGGCGGAGAGCGGGTTTTAAAACCTAATCTCCGCCTTTCTAATTAAATGAAAAATACTCTAGAATGCAGGGGAATTTGGCTTTACTTTTGTCTTATTATATTGTATAATATCTCCAGCAAGGAGGCACAATGAGAAGAAACTATCTTTACGAAGAAGTGCTTTTGGATCCTGAAATGCGAAGTTCCGAGGTACTGGACTTCGAGCGCCGGCTGCTCAGCAAAATAGTGGGGCAGGAGCGCGCGGTTCGGCGCATCGTGAATATGTACCAGATTTACCTGGCCGGCATGGCAATGCCCGGTAGACCCATTGGCAATCTTTTGTTTCTCGGGCCGACGGGGTCGGGAAAGACTCGCGTAGTCGAAGCTTCAGCAGAAATTCTTTTTGGAGGCCCAAAGGCTATGGTTAAGATAGACTGCGCGGAGTTTCAACACAGTCACGAAATTGCGAAGCTGATCGGGTCTCCTCCGGGGTATCTCGGACATCGCGAGACGCCGCCGTTGCTTACGCAGGAGGCAATTGACCAGTACCAGACAGACCTAGCAAAGATGACCTTCATCCTCTTCGACGAGATTGAAAAAGCGAACGACGCGCTGTGGCAGCTACTCCTTGGCATTTTGGACAAGGGAACCTTAACCTTGGGTGATAACCGCAAAGTGGATATGTCGCACTGCGTTATATTCATGACGTCCAATCTCGGCGCAGTTGAAATATCCGACATGCTTAGAAGCGGCATTGGCTTTACTTCCGGCGCAAAATACGACGACGTTTCGCTGGCGGCTCTTGACCGAAAGATGTATCGCACGGCTCTCGACGTCGCGAAAAGAAAATTCTCGCCCGAATTCATGAACCGGATTGACAAGGTTGTGGTGTTCCGCGCCTTGACAGAAGGGGACTTACAAAATGTTCTGGACATTGAGCTGAACGAAGTACAGAACCGCATCATGGCTTCACACGCCGAGAACCCCTTCATATTTAGGTGCGCAGTCCAATCGAAGGAGTTTTTGCTTCGCGAAGGGACGGACCTGAAATACGGGGCCCGGCATCTAAAGCGGGCTATTGAACGGCACTTGGTATATCCGCTTTCCAACCTTATTGCTACGGGACAAATAAACCGCGGCGATGTTATTAAGGTTGACCTGAATGCGAGTGGACAAAAATTGACTTTTGCCCGCGAGAGGGTGGTGGCGGGCTTTGGCCAAGACACCCCGAACTCTACCGCGGAAGAAGCCAACAAATGGGCAACAAGCAGGGGCCAAGCTGGTGCAGCAATTCCCGTTGTTGAGGTCCAGGCAGCAGGGGCGGATCGGCTTAGGAAACGATAGGTTTTGAAAAAGCTAGGCGGGTTATGAGTAGGTTGGCCTATTCATAACCCGCGTTTTTATATACTTTTATTTTGCCCCTGATTCTGTTATAATCAAAGCATTGTTTTTACGTTCTGAGCTACTAAACACTATCTACTAACTACTAGTTTTATGTCATTTTTAACTAAATTTTTCAGCGGGGAAAAAAGCCCTTTGGACAGGTATTCCAAAGAGCTTTTGGAAGTCAACGGATACAAAGAAGAAGCTGAAAAATTGTCTCAGGATCAAATTAAGCAAGAAGTTGCGGATCTGAAGTTGGAACTTAGGAAGCTGGAAACAGAAAAAGAAATTTTTGCCCATTTGCAAAAAATTGCCCCCCGGGTTTTTGCACTCACTCGGGAAGCCGCAAAAAGGAGCATTGGCCAGTTCCACTACGACGTCCAGGTTGCAGGCGGGTTTGTTTTGTCCAATGGCAAGATTGCGGAAATGAAAACCGGTGAGGGAAAAACCCTAACCGCTACTTTGCCGTTGGCGCTTTACGCTTTGGCCGGAAAAGGCGCGCACCTGGTTACTGTTAACGATTACTTAGCCAGGTGGCAGGCAAGTTTAATGGGGCCGGTTTATAAATATTTAGGGCTTTCGGTTGCATCCATCCAGCACGAAGCGTCTTTTATGTATGATGCTGACTACAAGCCTGAGCAGGAAGAAATAGATAAAATTGAAGGCGAAACGCAAGGCCTGGTAATGGACGTTAAGCATATGCGTCCGGTAACCCGCCAGCAAGCTTATGCCGCGGACATTACTTACGGCACAAACAATGAATATGGTTTTGATTTTTTGCGCGACAATATGGTGCAAAGCGTTGAAAGGCTGGCTCAGAGGGAATTATTCTTCGCGATTGTGGACGAAGTCGACAGCATTTTGATTGATGAAGCACGCACTCCTTTAATTATCAGCACCCCGGATACAGAACCGACATCCAAGTATTACGATTTTGCAAAACTGGTAGAAAGGCTCGATGAATCGAGCGACTACACGGTTGACGAGAAGCACAAGGCCGCATCGCTCAGCGAGGCCGGCATTACCAAAATAGAAGAGATTTTAAAAGTGCCGAATATTTACGACACCAGCAAAGGGGTAACAACCATCCACCATATTGAACAAGCCTTGCGTTCCAAAACTTTGTTTAAAAAAGACCGCGACTATGTTGTGCAGAACGGCGAAATCATTATCGTGGACGAATTTACCGGCAGGCTTATGTTCGGCCGCAGGTATTCAGAGGGCCTCCACCAGGCCATTGAAGCCAAAGAAAACGTCCAAATCCAGCAGGAAAGCAAAACTTTGGCCACCATCACTTTCCAAAACCTTTTTCGTTTGTATAAAAAACTTTCCGGCATGACCGGTACGGCTAAAACCGAAGAAGAAGAATTCTTTAAAATCTACCAGCTTACGGTGGAGCAAATCCCAACTCATAGGCCTATGGTCAGGCGCGACAATGCCGACATAATTTACAAGACCGAGGTTGCCAAATTCCAGGCCATTGCAAAAGAAGTTAAAGAGCGCAATAAAAAAGGCCAACCGGTTTTAATTGGCACAGTTAGCATTGCCAAAAATGAAATGCTGGCGGAGGTTTTAAAAAGCGAGGGCTTAAAATTTGAAATTTTAAACGCTAAAAACCACGAGCGTGAAGCGCAAATTATTTCCCAGGCAGGGCGTTTAAACCAGATTACTTTGGCCACCAACATTGCCGGCAGAGGCGTGGATATTTTACTTGGGGGAAATCCCATTGACGCTGATGAAGCAAAACAAGTCCGCGATGCAGGAGGTTTGCATATATTAGGCACCGAACGCCACGAATCACGGCGCATTGATAATCAACTTAGGGGCCGCGCGGGCAGGCAAGGCGACCCGGGTTCTTCCCAGTTCTTTGTTTCTATGGAAGATGATTTAATGAGGCTTTTCGGCGGCGAAAAAATGAAAAGCTTAATGACCACTCTGGGACTGCCCGACGACCAACCCATAGAGGCCAAAATGGTTTCGCGTTCCATTGAATCGGCCCAAAAGAAAATTGAAGGCTTGAATTTTGACACCCGTAAACACGTTTTGGAATTTGACGACGTGTTAAACCATCAGCGCAATATTATTTATAAAAAACGCAAAGGCTATTTGGATCAAAGCGTAGTCAGCCCATTTATGGGCTCACCGACGGACAAGACAGCCGATAAATCGGCTAACTACACTCCAATTAAAGAGGAAATACTTGCCTTGGTAAAAGAAGAGCTTAGCCAAATTGTTAATCTTAATTTAAATTTGATAGATGAGCAGGGAAGCAAAAAAGAAGATTGGGACAGTTTGCTTAAAACGGTAAATACCATTATCCCCGTTGACCAAAACCTTATTGGCAAAATAAAAGAAGAAGCCAAAAACGCGGCTGACAAAGAATTCGCCGTTACCGACGCCCTGTATAAATCCGCGGCCGACTTATGGGAAACCAGGGAAAAAGAAATGGGCAAAGAAGTCTTTGAGGGCGCGCAAAGGTTTGTGGCTTTACAAGCTCTAGATAATTTATGGATGGAACACCTTGACACCATGGACCACTTGCGCGACTCCGTGCGCCTAAGAGGCTACGGCCAGCGCGACCCGCTTGTTGAATACAAAAAAGAAGGCTACATAATGTTCCAAAACCTGGTAAAAGAAATTAACAGGCAAATTGTAAATACCATCTACCACATCACCATCCAGGCAAAACCCCAAGTCCAGGCACAACCAGTGAACCTTGTAACCAATTTATCCGACGGCTCCGTTGCAACTTTAACATCAGCCGATGATAAAATTGGCCGCAACGACCCTTGTCCATGTGGAAGCGGGAAGAAATGGAAAAAATGTGGGATGCTGAATACGCCAGAACACCAAAAGAACCTAGTTAACAAATAAGCCAAACATATGATTTGTCCAAAATGTCAAAATTTAATGACTATAAAGTCAGAAGATTTGAGTCATGACTCCAATAATAATAAGAAGTATGATAGAAAAATATACTGGTGTGAGGACGATGATATCTGGATACGTTTAGAAACTCCTAAAAACTAATCACTAACAACTAATAACTAGAATATGCCCAACGACTACGTCAAAAAAGAACCCACCAAAAACGAAAAAATGCTTTATGAATTGGCTATGGCCCATAACCAAATGGAAAGGGGGCTTTGGTCAACATCAACTTTGGTAATTGTTTTGGCTTTGCTTACCAAGCAGGACCCCAAAGCCATTGCCGCGTTAATGGTAAACGGCGATGACCAGTTAAAAGAATTCAGCGGCAAGATAAATGAAGAAGTTAAAAAGTTGGAAGCCGAAAAAAAGAATCTTGACACAAAATAAAAATAGGTTATATTAAATATATGAGCGAAATAAACTTTAAACCGATATTTGACTATATCGATGATAAAATAGATGGCCTTAAAGAAGAAATGGCTACAAAAAAGGATATTGAAAGAGTCCTTGATGCTGTAGCTGCTTTTGGCAATCAGACTAAGGGCAACGAAGATAAAAGCATAGTATTGGAAGAAAAGACTGGAAGAATAGAGAAGTGGGTAATACAAGCCGCTGAAAAAGTTGAGGTTCCTTATAATCCCTAAAACTGCCGGTCTTCTTTGTTATGCTATAATAACCAAAGAATAATCGGCTTTTTAATTTGCATATGGAAAAACAGCGGCCAAAAGTTGGCATAGGCATTTACATTCTCAACGAAAAAAGTCAGGTCTTGATGATGTATGAAAACCGCGCTGACAGCGGAGGTAGATGGTCGCCGCCCGGCGGGCATTTGGAATTCGGCGAAGAGTTTTTGGAATGCGTAAAAAGAGAAGCCAAGGAAGAAGCAAACTTAGAAGTGGTCGACGCCGAACTGTGGCGGGTGGGTAACAACGTTTTTATGCCCAGTCTGCATTATGTAAACTTGGATTTTCTGGTGAAAGAGTACACAGGACAGCCGAAAATAATGGAACCGCACAAGTGCGAAAAAATCGGATGGTTCGATTTAAACAATTTGCCTTCGCCGTTACTGCTGGCCGCTCAAAATTTTTTTAAAAACAACCCGCCATGCTTATGCCGCAACGGAAAAAAGTACTTAGACTGCCACGGTAAAAAATAAACCTGCTTAGGTACTGCACAGTATTGAAGTAAAATCATATGCTCAAATTTATAACCGGCAATAAATCTAAAATAAAAGAAGCGCAAAGCATTTTGGCGCCCAATAAAATTTTGCCTGTTAACATAGACCTGACTGAAATCCAGGATATTGACCCGCGAAAAATTATTGCGCATAAACTAAAGGAAGCCCTAAAATTCCAAAAAGGGCCTTTGTTTGTTGACGACAGTTCCTTATTCCTGGGTTGTTTTAATTTTAAACTGCCGGGGCCGTTTATAAAATGGTTTAATGAGTATGTCGGCATGCAGGGAATAGCGGATTTAGCCAAAAATATGAAGAATAATAAGGCTAAGGCAGTAACTTTAATCGGCTATGCCGAAAATCCCAGAAAGATTCTATTTTTTGAAGGTGTGTTAAAAGGAAAAATTGTCCCTCCCAAAGGAGGTTACGGTTTTGGCTACGACCCTATATTCATTCCGGAGGGCAAAAAACAAACTTTGGCCGAAATAAAAGCAAGCGGGGATTTTTCCTATAGCCCGAGGGCGGTTGCATTGAATAAATTGAGAAGGTATTTAAAAAAAGATCAAACAGTTAGGAATACAAAATAAACAATCTGGGACGCCGATAAATCGGCACGCTACACTTATATACTATGCATAAAAAATCTTCAGTCCGCCTGCCATCCTACATAAAACCTGACCGCTACCAATTAACCATTAAGCCGGATCTGGAAGGGTTTACTTTTAGCGGGGAAGAAATTATTTTTTTGCGTTTGGGAAAAACAACACGCGAGATAACTTTACACGCGAAAGAACTTGATGTATTTGATGTAAAATTTCAAATTTCAAATAACAAATTTCAAACCGGAAAAATCAAGTATGATATTAAAGCTGAAACTGCTACTTTTACTTTCCTAACATCTTTGCCTAAGGGAAAGGGGGAGTTGAGGCTAAGTTTTAAAGGCATTTTAAACGACCAGATGCGCGGGTTTTATAGGAGCCGCTATATGCACAACGGCAAGGAGAAACATATGGCAACCACCCAGTTTGAGGCTACGGATGCCAGAAGGGCTTTTCCCTGCTTTGATGAGCCGGCGCATAAGGCGGTTTTTGATGTGACTTTAATGGTACAGCCCGGGCTGACTGCAATATCAAACACAATTGAGACTTCCGTTAAAGAACACGAGAGCGGCTACAACATCGTAAAATTTGCGCCAACACCAAAAATGTCTACTTATTTACTGGCGTTTATTGTTGGAGATTTTGAATACATCGAAGGCCGCGCAAAACCCTCACCCCGGCCCTCTCCCAGAGGGAGAGGTGGCCAAGAAACATTGGTGCGCGTGTTTGTTACTCCGGGCAAAAAACACCAGGCCAAGTTTGCTTTAGATACTGCAATTAAGTGTTTGGAATTTTATAATAAATACTTTGATATTCCGTATCCTTTGCCGGTTTTGGATTTAATCGCCATTCCGGACTTTTCCCACGGCGCAATGGAAAACTGGGGCGCGGTAACTTACCGCGAGTCGGCGCTTTTGGTTGACCCGGAGCATTCATCTGCCGCCAACAAACAGTGGGTAGCTTTGGTTATTGCCCACGAGCTGGCGCATCAATGGTTCGGTAACCTGGTAACTATGGAATGGTGGACGCATTTGTGGCTTAACGAAGGCTTTGCTTCATACATAGAATATTTGGCTGTTGACCATCTTTTTCCCGCATGGGATATTTGGACGCAGTTTGCATACCATGACTTAAATCCGGCCCTGGAACTGGACAGCCTCAAGCATACGCACCCAATTGAGGTTGAAGTTCATCACCCCAACGAAATTGGCGAAATATTTGACGAAATTAGCTACTCAAAAGGCTCCAGCGTAATTAGGATGCTGGCCGGCTATTTAGGTGAAAGAAATTTTAGGGATGGGCTAAGGTATTATTTAAAAAAACATTCCTACAAAAACGCTTCCACCGTGCATTTGTGGGAAGCCTTTGAAAAAATTTCAAAAAAGCCCGTACGGGAATTAATGCAAAACTGGACAGGCAAGGGCGGCTATCCGGTAATTAAGATTACCCAAAAACCCAACGGCTTGAGGTTTACCCAATCAAGGTTTTTTTCGTCTCCGGTTTCTAAAAAGCAAGGCGATGATAAAACCCTATGGCAGGTGCCAATTAGCGTATACAATTTAAAAAACAAATCCGCGCATAAATTTTTGTTAAAAGAAAGGCACTTCGATACTGCGCCGTATCGCAGCGACGGGGGGATTAAAATAAACCGGGATGAGAGCGGGTTTTTTAGAACAGATTACCCGGCACAGATGCTGGCGGATTTGCATGAGCCGATAAGATCTAAAAAACTATCAGCTGTTGACCGGCTTGGCCTGTTGAGGGACGCTTTTGCCCTGGCCGAGGCAGGAGAGTTGCCTACAACCCAAGCGCTGGAACTTAGTAAGGCCTACATTAACGAAGACGATTACACAGTTTGGGTAAATTTAGCTTCCGGCCTTTCGGAAGTAAAGGGCTTAATTTACGGGCAAAAGTGTTACCCGCAGTTTAAAGAGTATTGCCGCATGGCTTTTGGAAAAGTCGGCAGACAACTGGGATGGAGCGCCAAAAAAGACGAGGGACACACTCGAGCCCTTTTAAGGAGTTTGGTTTTGAGCCAGTTAGCCTCAAACGACGACAAAGGGACTCTTAAAAAAGGTTTGGAATTTTATAAAAAAGCAAAAAGTATCCCTGCGGATATTCGCGCCGTTGTTTACCAAATTACTGCACAAAATGGCGGAGTTAAGGAACACGCAGATTTTACTAAACGCTACAAAACAGAAACCTTAAGCGAGGAAAAAAACCGTATTGGCAGGGCATTGGGCCAATTTAGGAATATCTCGCTGCTTAAAAAAACCCTAGAATTTGCCATTTCTGAAGATGTGCGCATCCAGGACACCGCGGGAATTTTTATGGCCGTTTGGGCTAACCCAATGGGCCCTAAAATTGCCTGGGAATTTACAAAAAAGAACTGGGCTACTTTGCTTAAGCGTTACCCCGCGTCGGGGCACATGTTAAACCGCTTCATTAAGCCCGCGGCAAATTTTGTTCGCGCAAAAGACGCCAAAGACGTAGAACAATTTTTCAAAAAACATCCTGCCCCGGGCGCCGAACGCTCGGTACAGCAGGTTTTAGAAAAAATTAACAGCAATGACCTGTGGCTAAATCGGGAAGGCAAAAATATTGAGAATTGGCTAAAAGGTATTTAATTAAAAATGAAAACAAAAATCTTATTAATTATTTTACTTCTGCTTTTCCCCGCAGGAAAGCTTTTCGCGCAAGATGTTTTAAATGACAGCGACTCAGATTCCGACGGACTAAACGACTACCAGGAAATTAATATTTACAATACCAATGTAAACAACGCGGACACCGACGGCGACGGCTATACGGACGGAGATGAAATTAAGTATGGCTACGACCCTCATAAAGCGGGGGACGACAAATTGGAAAAAAGTATTGTTGTTGTTTTGGCGGACCAAAGCCTGAGTTACAAGCTGGGCGAGTACATTATAGGCACTTTTAAAATTTCCAGCGGTCTGGCCAAAACGCCCACTCCCACGGGGGAGTATTTAATTTTAAGGAAAGTGCCTGTGGTAAATTATATAGGCCCGGACTATAGCTACAAAAATACCCGTTGGAATTTATTTTTTAAAAAAGGAACCCCCCTAGGTTATTACATACACGGGGCTTACTGGCATAATAACTTTGGCCATCCCATGAGCCATGGCTGCGTAAATGTATCTTATGACAACATGGAAGCCCTTTATAACTGGGCTGATGTTGGGACAAAACTAACTATTAGGTAACCTCTTATTGCCAAAATTGTTAGGTTTGCTATAATATTCCAAGTACCAAATCAACAACAAAAATGGACTGCGGTATATTTTTGTCATTTCCGTCGTTTTTGTTCATTTTGTTCATTTCTCCCTATGCACCCCAAACTTAAACTTTTCGCTTCATTTTTCGCGGTTTTACTCATTGCCGCGGCAGCGCTTTGGATAGTCCTGCCGCAAGGCTCCAGCATCAACTTAAAAAAAATAAAGTTGCCTTATGAACAGAGTTTTAAGGTTCACTTAGGTTTGGATTTACAGGGCGGCAGCCATTTGGTCTACCAGGCCGATTTTAAGGACATTAAGCCACAGGACCAGGCCGACGCGCTAAACTCCATTAAAGACACCATAGAGCGCAGGGTCAACAGCTTTGGCGTTTCAGAGCCGCTGGTCCAGGTTGCCGGTAATGACAGGGTAGTGGTGGAGTTGCCGGGCATTAAAGATGTTAACGAAGCCATAAACCAGATTGGCCAAACGCCATATTTAGAATTTAAAACACAAAGTACCGAGCCCCAGCAGGCCAATGTTGATGCCAGCGGCAAAGTTGTGGTGGACACCAACTCAGCCGGCAATTGGGCCAGCACCGGACTTTCAGGGAAACAACTTGCCAAAGCTACAGTAGATTTCCAACAGGGCGGCAGTTTGTCTAACCAGGTGGTCGTGCGCCTGCAGTTTAATGGCGAAGGCAAAAAATTATTTTCAGATTTAACCACAGCAAACATAGGCAAGCAAATTGCTATTTTTCTTGACGGACAAATTCTAAGCGCGCCCACAGTTCAGGGGGCAATTACCGACGGCGTAGCGGTTATTACCGGCAACTTTTCAGTACAGCAAGCCAAAGATTTAGCCACGAGGTTAAACAGCGGCGCGTTGCCCGTCCCAATCCACTTAATTTCCCAGGAAAACGTGGGCGCCACTTTGGGCAAAGAGTCGGTCCAAAAATCTGTCGTAGCCGGTGTAATTGGGCTGGTAATGATTATTTTATTCATGCTTATTTATTACCGCTTCCCCGGGCTTTTGGCAACTTTTGCCTTGCTGATTTATGCCGTGGTATCCTTTGCCATTTTTAAAATCGGTATTTCATTTCCTGCTGTAGTATTAGTTGGCCTGTTTTTCTTTTTGGGCTTAACCGTGGGGCCATGGTTTATGGCGCTTTCGCTTTTAAGCTATATTGCGCTGATGTTTTTAAGCGGCCTGTCACCCGTAACTCTTACACTGGCGGGGATTGCCGGGTTTATTTTGTCTATTGGCATGGCAGTTGACGCCAACATTTTAATTTTTGAAAGGCTGAAAGAAGAAATCCGCGCGGGCAAAGAAATCCATAAAGCTGTGGAAGATGGATTTGCAAGAGCCTGGCTGTCCATCCGCGACTCCAATGTTTCCAGTCTTATTACTACCGTAATCCTTTGGTTTTTTGGCACCCCTTCCATAAAAGGCTTTGCCCTAACTTTGGGCATAGGCATTTTAATTTCCATGTTCACGGCCATTACAGTCACCCGCACATTCCTGAAAATTTTTGTGGGCAATAATATATTAACCCACCCGTGGTTGTTCGGGGTAAGTGGGCTAAGAACCAAGATACAAGATTCAAGTACCAAAGAAATTCCAAATTTTAAAATTTAAAAATCCAAGCAATGCTTTGTTGATTCTTGTATTCTTGATTCTTGGATCTTAAACTATTTATGTTCAATACTTTACGTTATTCAAAACTTTGGTTTATTGTTTCCGCGCTGATTCTGCTTTTTGGCCTAGTATCCCTGGTTGCATTTGGATTAAAATTGGGAATTGACTTTAAGGGCGGAAGCCAAATGGAACTCCAGTTTAACCAAAGCGTAGATGTTTCCAAAGTCCGGGGAGCCGTGCAGAGCCAGAACTTAGGCAACTTCCAGGTTCAGACCGCCGGCAGTAATGCCCTAATTATCCAGACTCCAAGCTTGGACAAAGACCAGCACCAAAAACTTCTTGATGCAATTAAGGGCCAGGCAGGGGAGTTTGCCGAAACCCATTACGACTCCATTGGCCCGGTTGTTGGAAAAGAACTTGCCAGGAATGCCTTTTGGCAGTTGCTGTTTGTGTCTTTGGGAATTATCTTTTATATTGGCTATGCTTTCCGTAAGGTTACCAAACCGGTTACTTCCTGGCGTTTTGGAGGTTCCGCCCTGGTGGCCCTTTTCCATGATTTATTGTTTGTCCTTGGTGTATTTTCCATACTCGGCCATTTTTGGGGAGTTGAAGTAAATAGTTTGTTTGTTACGGCTATGCTTACGGTGCTTGGTTTTTCCGTGCACGATACCATTGTAGTCTTTGACCGTATTCGCGAAAACCTGCGACTGTATCCCGGCCAGTCCATTGATTATGTAGTCAACCACAGTATTGCCCAAACCTTGGTCCGTTCGCTTAACACTTCTTTAACAGTGCTGTTTGTCTTGTTCAGTTTGTTGTTATTCGGCGGCGAAACTATCCGTTGGTTCATTTTTGCCTTGTTTATAGGTATAATCGTCGGCACATACTCCTCTATTTTTATAGCCAGTCCCGTTTTAGTGATGTGGCAGAAGTGGAGAACAAGGCAGCTTTAATTGTTGATATCACAAAAGCCGCCAGAAATGGGCCGCTTTTTTTATTATATTACAACGGGAACTAGCTTAATTAGAGTTTTCAAAGGCTTGCCACAACTTTCACAAAGGTCAACATAAGCCCAGGGTTTTTTTGCCTTAGGTGATATTGATTCTGACCTTCTTCTATAATGCTGTAACAAATATCACACTTTTTGATGTCCATAGATTCGGTTTTTAATATTAAAGGTTATTTTATATTATCACTAAAGAAAAACGGTCAAGTGGATAAGTTTTATTTGACTTGAATGTTTTTTGAATATATAATCCAATTACGAACTTGTCTCCAATAGATTTCATTTGCTCTTGATAAACCAGCGCAAGTTAATCATCGAATAGGCAAGAAACTTAAAACCTTCATGGGTTTCTTTCAGCCGTTCATGCCTGGTTTCCAAC